>NZ_MWJN01000115.1:0-28795 GCF_002027145.1 Microbispora sp. GKU 823
TCCCGCGCGCCGCGCCCGGCCCGCTCGCCGCAGCACCGCGCCAGCGCCTCGGCGAGCAGCGGGAAGCCGTCCCGCGTTCGGTCAGCGGCGTCCCTCCCGCCGCCCGGTAACGGCGCTCCCGGCCGCCGCGCCGGACCCGTACGCCGGCCAGCTCGGCCAGCCCGGCCTCGTCCAGGCAGCGCAGGTGGTGGCTGGCGAGGGCATGCGAGATGCCCAGCTCACGGGACAGCTCGGCCGCCGACATGGGCGCGCCCCACATCAGCGAGAGCATGCGCAGCCGCACCGGATGCGCGAGCGCCCTGAGCCTGGGATCCGCCTCCGCCATGGCGGAAAGTAAACACCATCACAACCCCCAAGCATTGACTTGGGGGTCGGCTGCCGCGATGATCCCCGGCATGAAAGCCGCTCTCGCCGACCGCAACGCCCGCCGTTATCTGAGCGCCGTAGTGGTCTCCGGTTTCGGCACCATGGCCATGTCCCTGGTCGCGGGCATCTGGGTGAAGTCGCTGACCGGCTCCGACAGCCTCGCCGGCCTCGCCTCCTTCTGCTTCTGGGCGCCGACGGCGGCCGGGCCCGTGCTCGGCGCGGTGGCCGACGTCCTCGGCCCACGGCCCGTGCTCGTCTGGACCAACGTCGTGATGGGCGCGGTGCTCTGCCTGCTCTTCCTGGTCCGCTCCCCCGCGCAGGTCTGGCTGCTGTTCGCGGTGCTCCTGCTCTACGGCGTGAGCTTCGTCGTGCTCGACGCGGCGGAGGCGGCCGTCCTGCCCGCGGCCGTGCCGGAGACGCTGCTGGCCGAGGTCAACGGGCTGCGTATGAGCGCGTCGGAGGGCACCCGCCTCGCCGCACCCCTGCTGGGCGCCGGGCTCTTCGCCGCCGCGGGCGGCGACGCGGTGGTCGCGCTCGACGCGGCCACCTTCGCCGCCGGCGCCTGGCTGCTCGGCACACTCGCGCCTGCCTGCCGCATCCGCCCGGCGCGCCCCCGCGGCGCGTGGCTGGGCGGCCCGGACGGCGGAGGGGGCGCGCTTCCTGTTCCACGACCCGCTCCTGCGCCGCCTCGTGCTGTCCGGGGCGGCGCTGATGCTGGTCTCCGGCGTCAACGGGGCGGTCGTCTTCGCCGTGGTCGACCACGGCCTGCACCGCGAGCCGGGCTTCACCGGCGTGCTGTCCGCGATCCAGGGCGGCGGCACCGTCCTCGGCGGCCTGATCGCGGGGCCGTTGCTGCGCCGGGCCGGCGAGGCGCGGCTGTCCGTCACCGGAGGGCTCCTCTTCGCCGCCTCGGTGGCCCTGCGCGCCGCCCCCTGGGAGCCCGTCGTGATGGCGGCGAGCCTGCTGTCGGGGCTGGGGCTGCCCTGGGTGCTGGTCGCCGCCTTCACCGCCGTACAGCGGATCGCGCCCCGCGACCTGCTGGCCACGGTGTCCGCGACCGCCAACACCGTGCTGTTCGTCCCGACCGCTGTGGGGATGGCGCTCGGCGCCGGGCTCCTCGCCCTGGCCTCCTACCGTCCGGTGCTGTACGCGGCGGCGATCGCCGGCGCGCTCGCCGTGGCGTACGGACTTCAGTCGGCGGGGTCGCGGTAGAGGCCGCGCTTGTTGATGTACTGCACGATGCCGTCGGGGACCAGATACCAGATGGGCTCCCCGGCGGCCACGCGGTCGCGGCACTCGGAGGAGGAGATCGCCAGCGCCGGGATCTCGATCAGGCTGACCTTACCCGCTGGCAGGCCGGGGTCCTGGAGCGTGTGACCGGGCCGGGTGCAGCCGACGAAGTGCGCGATGGTGAACAGCTCGTCGGCGTCGCGCCAGCTCAGGATCTGCGCGAGCGCGTCGGCGCCGGTGATGAAGTACAGCTCCACGTCCGGGCCGTACGCCGCGCCGATGTCACGCAGCGTGTCGATCGTGTACGTGGGGCCCGGACGGTCGATGTCCACGCGGCTGACCGAGAAGCGGGGGTTCGACGCGGTGGCGATCACCGTCATCAGGTAGCGGTCCTCGGAGGAGGACACGTTCTGCTCGGCCTTCTGCCATGGCCGGCCGGTCGGGACGAACACCACCTCGTCCAGATTGAAGTGGTGGGCCACCTCGCTGGCCGCCACCAGGTGGCCGTGGTGGATGGGGTCGAAGGTCCCGCCCATCACGCCCAGTCGCCGGATCGCCGTCCCGTTACGCATGGAACGGACGATAACGCCCCTACCGGACCACACCGGAAACCGGCCCTCCGGTGACGGCCGGGGCTCCCCGCGGGGTCCGCGCGCGTCCGGCCCGTGAGACATAGCATGCGGAACATGACCACTCCCGATCGCAATCGCGTGCAGCTGCCCGGCATCAGCTCGCGAGCCTACGAACACCCCGCCGACCGTTCCGCGCTGGTCGCGATGCGTTCGCTCTCCGGATTCGACGCGGTGCTCAAGCGCACGTCCGGCCTGTTCAGCGAGCGCAGGCTCCGCCTGATGTTCCTGGCCTCCGCGGTGCGCACGACCGACACCCAGTTCCGCGCCCTGCACGACATGGGCCGCGACAGCGCCTACATCCTCGACCTGCACCGGATCCCCGAGATCTACGTGCAGCAGGACCCGAAGGCGTACGCGATGGCGATCGGTTTCGACGAGCCGTTCATCATCGTCTCGACGGGGCTGCTCGACCTCATGGACGACGAGGAGCTGCGCTTCGTCATCGGTCACGAGACCTCGCACATCCTGTCGGGCCACGCCGTCTACGGCACGATGCTCGAGATCCTGACCCGCCTGGCCACCCGGGTGGCATGGATCCCGCTCGGCTACATCGGCCTGCGGGTCATCGTCGCCGCCCTGGAGGAATGGCAGCGCAAGGCGGAGATGTCCGCCGACCGCGGCGGCCTGCTCGCCGGACAGGACCCCGACGCCGCGCTGCGGGCGCTCATGAAGCTCGCCGGCGGCTCCCGCCTGCACGAGATGAACATCGAGGCGTTCCTCGACCAGGCCAGGGAGTACGACACCGCGGGCGACGTGCGCGACGGCCTGCTCAAGGTCCTCAACATGCTCGGCACGACCCACCCGTTCGCGGTCACCCGCGTCGCCGAACTCGACCGCTGGCGTCGCGGCGGAGAGTACGACCGGATCATCGCCGGCACCTACCCCCGCCGCGAGGACGACGCCAACGCCAGCCTCACCGAAGAGATCAAGGCGGCGGCCAACTCCTACCGCGAGTCCTGGGCGCAGTCGCAGGACCCGTTCATCGGCGTGCTGCGCGACGTCGCCGAGGGCGCGGTCAACGCCGGCGAGCGCATCTTCAACCGTTTCGCCCGCCGCGAGAACTGAGCCGCGGCACCAGGCCGGCCCGGCAGGACCGCTAGAAGAAGAAGGCCACGGCGCGGACGGCTGCGGCGCAGAGCGCGACGAAGCCGCCCAGAACGGCAAGCGCGCGCAGGCCCTCCCGCCGCAGGCCGGGGATGGCCGCGCCCGCGCGCTCGATCTCCCGGCCGATGATCGCACCGCTGACGACGCCGAATGCGACGCCGGCGATCGTGACGGGCACCGGTTGAGACCACCACTCGGGCTCCAGGCGTGCCCCGGCGCCCACCCACAGCGCCGCGAACGCGCCGCGGCGGCGGGCAACCCGGCCACGCGACGGCCGACAGCAGCGAGCCGGCCAGCGTGAGCGGGAACGACAGCGCCCGCAGGCAGGCGCGGGCGCGGCCGGGTTTGCGGCCGCGCACGAGCCAGTGGCTGGTCCACACGGCTCTGATCACCACCGCGAGGGCCGCCGTGATCACGAAGGTGGCGAGCGGGTAGACCACCGACGCCACCACGCACGGAACGGCGAGCAGTGCGACCAGGACCAGGGCGGCGTTCCCGGTCGGGATGCCGAGCGCCCCTTCCGCCCCCTCCGGCGCGGCGGCGAGGGCCGTGGTGCCCGCCCTCTCCCGCCGGGGACGTGTGGCGGAGCCGGGGCCGCCGCGCCGGGCGGCCCGCTCGGCCGCCTTCACCGGTTCCCGCGCCGTGGTCTCGGCGCCCTTCCTGACCGGCTTCTCCTCCGTCTTGGCGGCCTTCCTGGCCACCGGCTTGGCGTCGGCCGCCACTCGCGCCCGGGCCGCCTCCGCGGTCGTACGCGTGGTGGTCTCGGCGGCGGACGCTCACCCGGCGCGCGGGAGGACTCCCCGGCCGGCCCGAGCGAGCCGGGACAGGCGGTCGGCCAGCAACGCGGCGGTCGGGCGGCGGGCGGGGTCGCGGTGCAGGGCGGCGCGGACGAGCGGCAGCAGGGCGGCAGGCACCCCCACCAGGTCGGCCTTGCCGTTCAGCACCGCGTACATCTGCGACTGGGCGGTGCCCCGGCCGAAGGTCGGCCGTCCGGTGGCGGCGAACGCCACCGTGGCGGCCCAGCCGTGCACGTCGGCGGGCTCTCCCACGGTCTCGTCGGCGAAGACCTCGGGGGCGCAGTAGCCGGGCGTGCCGAGGAACGTGCCGGTCATCGTGACCCGCGTCGCGTCGAGCACCTGCGCGATGCCGAAGTCGATCAGCACCGGCCCGTCCTCGCCCAGCAGGACGTTGGCCGGTTTGACGTCGCGATGCACGACCCCCGCCGCGTGGATGATCGCCAACGCCGACGCGAGGCCCTGCGCCAGCGCGATGAGCCGGGACTCCGGCAACGGCCCGCGGCGCCGTACGGCGTCGAGGAGGTTCTCCCCCTCGATGTACTCCATGACGAGGTACGGCCGGTCGCCGGACAGGTCGGCGTCGAGCACCTGGGCGACGTACGGGCTCTCGACCCGGCGCAGCGCCCGCACCTCGCGTTCGAGGCGTAATCGGGCGTCGGGGTCGTTCTCGATGGGGTCGCGGAGCATCTTCACCGCGACGCGGTCGCTCCGGCGGCCGACGGCGAGGTACACCTCACCCATGCCACCCCGGCCCAGCCGCTCAAGGAGCGCGTAGGGGCCGACCCGCCCGAGACGTCCAGCCATAGGAGCGCCAACCATAGCGGCCCGGGCGCCCGAATAGGGGGAGGCGCGCCGTTCCTGCTCGCGTACAAGCCGATGCCAACCGGCCCACAAGAGCGCCCCGGCAGTCTGTTCATCGACGGCGCCGGCCGGACCGCCGGCCCGCGCTCACACCGGCGAGACGAAGACAGATGACGATGACTGACTCCTCCGGCGCGATCACCATCGTGGTCGCCGACGATCACCCGCTGTTCGTCGAGGGGATCCGGTTCGCCCTGCAACAGGAAGCCGCGCAGGCGGCCGGCCTCTCCGTCGTCGGCACCGCCTGCGACGACCTCGACGCCCTGCGCCTGTGCGTACGGCTGTCGCCGCAGGTGCTACTCGCCGACCTGGCGATGCTGGGCGCCCTCGGCTCCCTACGCCGCCGCTGCCCCGCCGTACGGGTGCTCGCCCTGGGCGCCGACGACGGCGAGGCGGGCTTCCTGAGCGCGCTGCGCGCCGGCGCGCACGGCTACCTGCTGAAGGGATCGGGGCCCGCGGAGATCGCGGCGGCGGTCAGGTCCGTGGCGCTCGGGCAGGTGGTCTTCGGCGGCGGGGTGGCGCCCCGGCTCCTCGACCGTCTCACCACGCCGCAGGTCCGCAGCCCGTTTCCCGGCCTGACCCAGCGGGAGCACGAGATCCTTGAGCGGCTGGCCGACGGCAGGTCCAACGCCGAGATCGCCCGCGAGCTGTGCCTGGCCACGAAGACCGTGCGCAACCACGTGAGCAACGTGCTGACGAAGCTGGCCGCGCCCAGCCGGGTGGACGCGGCCCTGCGGGCCAGGGACGCGGGCCTCGGCTCGCGTCCCGTGCTCACCCGCGTCTGACGGTCAGGCCCGTACGTGGCCCTCGCCCGTGTAGATCCACTTGGTGGAGGTCAGCTCCGGAAGCCCCATCGGGCCCCGGGCGTGCAGCTTCTGGGTGGAGATGCCGATCTCCGCCCCGAAGCCGAACTCCCCGCCGTCGGTGAAGCGGGTCGAGGCGTTCACCGCGACCGCCGCCGAGTCCACGGTCGCCACGAACCTGCGGGCGGCCTGCTGGGAGCGGGTCACGATGGCGTCGGTGTGGGCGGAGCCGTACGTGCGGATGTGCGCGACCGCGTCGTCCAGCGAGTCGACGACGGCGGCGGCGATGTCGAGCGAGAGGTACTCGGTGGTGAAGTCCTCCTCGGTGGCGGCCACGACGTCGGCGCCGTAGGCCCGCACCCGCTCGTCCCCGTGGACGGTCACGCCCGCGTCCTTCAGCGCCGTCAGCGCCCTGGGGACGAACTCGTCGGCGATGGCGGCGTGCACGAGGAGCGTCTCGGCCGCGTTGCACACCGAGGGCCGCTGCGCCTTGGCGTTCACCAGGATCTTCAGGGCGATGTCGATGTCGGCGTCGGCGTCCACGTACACGTGGCAGTTGCCCACGCCGGTCTCGATCACCGGCACGGTCGACTCCTCGACCACGCTGTTGATCAGCGAGGCGCCGCCGCGCGGGATCAGCACGTCCACCAGCCCGCGGGCGCGCATCAGGTGCTTGACCGACTCGCGGGTCTGGCCCGGCACGAGCTGAACGGCGTCCGCGGGCACCTCGGTCGCCGCCAGCGCCTCCTGCATGACCCGCACGAGCGCCGTGTTGGAGGAGTACGCGCTGGACGAGCCGCGCAGCAGCACGCCGTTGCCGCTCTTGAGGCACAGCGCGGCCGCGTCCACGGTCACGTTGGGCCGGCCTCGTAGATGATGCCGATGACGCCGAGGGGCACCCGCACCTGACGCAGCTCCAGGCCGTTGGGCAGCGTGCTGCCGCGCACGACCTCGCCGACCGGGTCCGGCAGGTCGGCCACCTGGCGGACGGCCGCCGCGATCTTCGCGATCCGGCCGGCGTCGAGCCGCAGCCGGTCGATCATCGCCTCGGAGGTGCCGTTCTCCCTGGCCCGCTCCACGTCCACGGCGTTGGCCGCGACGATCTCGTCCGTGGCCGCCTCCAGCGCGTCGGCCACGGCACGCAGCGCCGCGTCCTTCGGCGCGCGCGGCATCGGCGCGAGCACCGTCGCGGCGTCCCTCGCCGCCCGCGCGACCTTCAGAAATTCCTCTGCCTCAGACATTGCCTCGCGCTCCGTCACTTGTGGTGGTGAACAGGCTCCAATATCACGATGTCGTCCCGGTGGATCAGCTCGCGCTCGTACTCCGGGCCGAGTGTGCTGGCCAGCTCCCGGGTGGAGCGGCCGAGCAGGTCGGGGACCTCCCCCGCGTCATAGTTGACCAGACCGCGGGCGACGACGGCGCCCGACGGCGCGCACAGGTCGACCGGGTCGCCCGCGGCGAAGTCGCCCTCGACCTTCACGACGCCCGCGGGCAGCAGGGACTTGCGCCGGTCGACCACGGCCTCGACCGCGCCCGCGTCCAGGTGCAGGCGGCCGCGGCCGGTCGTCGCGTGGGCCAGCCACAGCAGCCGGGTGCCGGGGTGACGGCCCCCGGGGTGGAAGCAGGTGCCGATGTCGGCCCCGGCGAGCGCCTGCGCCGCGTGCGCCGCCGCGGTGAGCACGACCGGGACGCCCGCGCCGGTGGCGATGCGGGCCGCCTCCACCTTGGTGATCATGCCGCCGGTGCCGACCCGGCCTGAGGTGCCCAGCTCGACGCCCTCCAGGTCCTCGGGCCCCCGGACCTCGGCGATCCGCCGGGCGCCGTCCCTGCGCGGGTCGCCGTCGTACAACGCGTCGACGTCCGAGAGCAGCACCATGCCGTCGGCGTGGGTGAGATGGGCCACCAGCGCCGCGAGCCGGTCGTTGTCGCCGAACCGGATCTCGTCGGTCGCCACCGTGTCGTTCTCGTTGACCACGGGAACGATGCCGAGCTCGAGCAGCCGGGCCAGCGTCCGCTGGGCGTTGCGGTGGTGGGAGCGGCGCATCATGTCGTCGGCCGTCAGCAGCACCTGCCCCACGCGCAGGCCATACCTGGCGAAGGACGAGGTGTAGCGGGCGACCAGCACGCCCTGCCCGACCGAGGCGGCCGCCTGCTGGGTGGCCAGGTCCTTCGGCCGGGCGCGCAGCCCTAACGGCCCGAGCCCGGCGGCGATCGCGCCGGACGACACGAGCACGATCTGCGTGCCGGCCGTGCGCCGGGCCGCCAGCACGTCCACCAGCGCGTCCACCCGGTCGACGTCGATCGTGCCCGGGGTGTCGTCAGCGACGACGACCCCACCTTGACCACCAGCCGCGCGGCCTCGCGGATCCGCTCCCTGCCTGTCACGCCATCTCCCACTCCGGCCCCCCGATCAGCCGAGCCTCGCGTCGGTGCCACGCGGGCCCATGGTCGCCTCCGTGCCCTGCGACGGCTGCCAGTCGAAGACGTAGCCGCCCTCCATCGGACCGATGATCACCTCGGCGCCGGCCGCCGCACCGGCCTTGATCAGCTCCTCCTCGACGCCGAGCCGTTCGAGCCGGTCGGCCAGGTAGCCGACGGCCTCGTCGTTGGAGAAGTCGGTCTGGCGGATCCACCGCTCGGGCTTCTCGCCGGTCACCTGGAAGCGGTTCTCGTCGATCCGGCGTACGGCGAACCCGGTCTCGCCGAGCTGCCTGGGCCGGATGACCAGCCGCGTGGGCTCCTCCACCGGGGCCTGCGCCCGCGCCGCCGCCACCATCTCCGCCATCGCGTACGCCAGGGGCCGCAGGCCCTCGTGGCTGGCCGCGGAGATCTCGAAGACGCGCAGGCCGCGCTCCTCCAGCATGGGCGTGACGATGTCGGCCAGGTCCCGGCCGTCGGGGACGTCCACCTTGTTCAGCGCGACCAGCCGCGGCCGGTCCTGCAGCGACCCGTACGCCGCGAGCTCGGCCTCGATCACCTCGTAGTCGGTGACCGGGTCGCGCCCCGGCTCGATCGTCGCGCAGTCGAGCACGTGCACGATCGTCGAGCAGCGCTCGACGTGCCGGAGGAACTCGTGACCGAGCCCCCGGCCCTCGGACGCCCCCGGGATGAGCCCCGGCACGTCGGCGACCGTGAAAACCGTCTCGCCCGCCGTCACCACGCCGAGGTTCGGGATGAGCGTCGTGAACGGATAGTCGGCGATCTTGGGGCGGGCCGCGGAGAGCGCCGCGATCAGGGACGACTTGCCCGCGTTGGGGAACCCGACCAGCGCGACGTCGGCGACGGTCTTGAGTTCGAGCACGATCTCGGCCTCGTCGCCCGGCTCGCCGAGCAGCGCGAAACCGGGGGCCTTGCGCTTGGCGTTGGCCAGCGCGGCGTTGCCGAGGCCGCCGAAGCCGCCCTGCGCGGCGACGTAGCGGGTGCCGGCGCCGACCAGGTCGACCAGCACCTCGCCGGTCCTGGCGTCCTTCACGACCGTGCCGTTGGGCACCGGCAGGACGACGTCCTCACCGTTGGCGCCGTCCCGGTTGGAGCCCATGCCCTGCTTGCCGTTGCCCGCCCGGCGGTGCGGCCGGTGGTGGTACTCCAGCAGGGTGGCGGTGTTGGGATCCACCTCCAGGATGACGTCGCCGCCGCGTCCGCCGTTGCCGCCGTCGGGCCCGCCCAGCGGCTTGAACTTCTCCCGGTGGATGGAGGCGCAGCCGTTGCCCCCGTCACCCGCCTTGATGTGCAGGACGACGTGGTCCACGAAGTCGGCCATCAGCCGCTCCCCCTCAGTGCTGTATGGAAAAACGAATGAGGCGGACCGAATGCTCGATCCGCCTCATCGCGCTGCTTGTTGGTGTCCGGGGCGGATCTACTCCGCGGCCGGGACGATGCTCACCGCGCGGCGACCGCGCTTGGTGCCGAACTGCACCCGGCCGGCGGCCAGGGCGAACAGCGTGTCGTCGCCACCACGGCCGACGTTGTCGCCGGGGTGGAAGTGCGTGCCACGCTGACGGACGATGATCTCGCCGGCGTTCACCAGCTGACCGCCGAAACGCTTCACACCGAGGCGCTGAGCGTTCGAGTCACGGCCGTTCCGGGTGGACGAGGCGCCCTTCTTGTGTGCCATGATTCACTCCCTTTCGGGGGTAAGCGGGGGTCGTCCCCCGGGAAACTACTGTCCGGGGTTGATGCCGGTGACCTTGACCTGGGTGTACCGCTGGCGGTGACCCTGGCGCTTCTTGTATCCGGTCTTGTTCTTGTACTTCAGAATCCGGATCTTCGGCCCCTTGGTCTCGCCGAGGATCTCGGCGGTCACCTGGAACCGGGAAAGCGTGGCGGCGTCGGTGGTGACATCGCCGTCGTTGACGACGAGCACCGCCGGCAGCGACACCGAGGAGCCAACCTCTCCGGCGACCTTGTCCACCTCGAGGACGTCCCCGACGGAGACCTTCTGCTGCCTGCCGCCGCAACGAACGATCGCGTACACCGCGGAACCCTTCTACTGGCTAAATGCTGAGATGCCGCGCCCCGCATCCAGCTGCTGTCGATAACACGACCGGCGATCCGGGCAGGCGCGCGAAGCCAGGCACGCCGACACCAGGCGCACCGGTTGACTAGGGTACCGGATATCCGGTACCCAGGTCGAACCGAGCGGACCGCCGGGTGACGAAGTCGTTACTCCGCCGTCTTCCTGCGGGAACGTCGCCGTCCCCGGGAAGACGACGCGGAGCCGTCACCCTCGTCGGGGGTGGTGGGTTCGGCGTCGATGGCGTCGGTGACGCTCTCGCGCACCGAGCCCGACGCCGCGGCGACGGAGCCCTCGCTCGTCGCCAGCTTCTCGGCCACGGCCTTCTCGATGGCCATCTTGCCCTGCGTGCCGCGCGGCTCGGGCTTCGCCTCGACCGGTTCGGTCGACACGATGATCCCGCGCCCGTGGCAGCAGTCGCACGGCGTGGAGAACGCCTCCAGCAGGCCTTGGCCGACCCGCTTGCGCGTCATCTGCACCAGACCCAGCGAGGTGACCTCGGCCACCTGGTGCTTGGTCCGGTCCCGCGCCAGGCACTCCAGCAGCCGCCGGAGCACCAGGTCACGGTTGCTCTCCAAGACCATGTCGATGAAGTCGATCACGATGATGCCGCCGATGTCCCGCAGCCTGAGCTGGCGGACGATCTCCTCGGCCGCCTCCAGATTGTTGCGGGTGACGGTCTCCTCGAGGTTGCCGCCCTGCCCGGTGAACTTGCCGGTGTTGACGTCGACGACCGTCATCGCCTCGGTCCGGTCGATCACCAGGGAACCGCCGGACGGCAGCCACACCTTGCGCTCCATCGCCTTGGCGATCTGCTCGTCGATGCGGTAGGCGGAGAACACGTCGGTCCCCTCCTCCCACTTCGACAGCCGCTCGGCCAGGTGCGGGGCGACGTAGCGGACGTACTCGTCCACCGTCGTCCACGCCTCGTCGCCCTCGACGACCAGGGAGCTGAAGTCCTCGTTGAAGACGTCGCGGACCACCCGGATGGTCAGGTCGGGCTCGCCGGACAGCAGTTCCGGCGGGCTGGCCGACTTGGCCTTGCGCTGGATGTTCTCCCACTGGGCCGACAGCCGGGCGACGTCGCGGCTGAGCTCCTCCTCCGAGGCGCCCTCCGCGGCGGTGCGCACGATGACGCCCGCGTTCTCCGGCATGACCTTGCGGAGGATCTGCTTGAGCCGGGTCCGCTCCTTGTCGGGCAGCTTGCGGCTGATCCCGGTCATCGAGCCGTCTGGCACGTAGACCAGGTAGCGGCCGGGGAGGCTGATCTGCGAGGTCAGCCTGGCGCCCTTGTGGCCGATCGGGTCCTTGGTGACCTGGACGAGCACCGACTGCCCGGACTTCAGCGCCGCCTCGATCCGCTTGGGCTGACCCTCCAGCCCCGCGGTGTCGAAGTTCACCTCGCCGGCGTACAGCACGGCGTTGCGGCCCTTGCCGATGTCCACGAACGCCGCCTCCATCGAGGGCAGCACGTTCTGGACCTTGCCGAGGTAGACGTTGCCGACGTACGACTGGCTGGACTCCCTGTCGACGTAGTGCTCGACGAGGATGCCGTCCTCGAGCACCGCGATCTGGGTGCGGCCGCCCTGGCGGCGCACGACCATGATCCGCTCGACCGACTCGCGCCGGGCCAGGAACTCCGACTCGGTGATGATCGGGGGACGGCGGCGGCCCAGCTCGCGTCCCTCACGGCGGCGCTGCTTCTTGGCCTCCAGCCGGGTCGATCCCCGTACGCCCTGGACCTCGTCCACCGAGGTGGACCTGGTGGCGCGGGGCGCCCGGATCCGGACGACGGTGTTCGGCGGGTCGTCGGGGGCCAGCTCGGCCTCCTCGGTGCCCCGGCGACGGCGGCGGCGCCGGCGCCTGGTGCCGGTCTGGCCCTCGGAGTCGTCCTCCGCCTGCTCGCGGTCGTCCTCCTCCGCCGACGCGGACTGCGGCTCCTCGCCCTCGCCCTCCTGCTCCTCGCCGTCCTCGGCGTCCCTGGCACGGGCGCCGCGTCCGCGTCCGCCCCTGCGGCGGCGCCGCCTGCGGCTGCCGCCCTCGGCCTCGGACTCGTCCTCGCCGGACTCGGCGGTCTCCTCCGGCTCCTCCGCCTCGTCGTCCTCGGCCGCCACCGGCTCGGGCGCGGGCGACGCGGGCCTCTGCGCGGGCACCGCGAACGGATCAGGGGCCTGGAAGAGCGGCTGGAACAGCGCCGACGGCGCCTGGAAGGTCACCGAGGGCACGGACGGCTGCCGCGCGGACAGACCGAAGGGGTCGGCCACCACGTCCGGCCGCCCGCCGTCCTCCTCGGTGTCGAGGTCTTCCAGGTCGACGTCCTCGATGTCGAGAGGCTCGTCGTCCAGCGGTTCCTCGTCGGGGAGGTTGAGCCGCAGCGCGGCGGCGACCTCCGCCTCGGCGGCGCTCATCGCCCTGGATCGTTCCGGCTCCGGCTCTTCTGCCCGGACGCGACGGCGGCGCTTCGGGGCGGCGGGCGCCTCGGCCTGAACGACCTGCGTCGTCTTCTCCGCCTGCTCCGGCTGCGGGGACGGCTCGGTCTCGTCGGTCCTCTTGCGGGTCCGGCGATGCCGAGTGGGCGCGGCCGGCTCGTCGTCCGCCGCCGGCGCCGTCTCCGCCACAGGCGTCTCCGCCGCGGCCGCCACCGTCTCCACCGTCTCCGCCGTCTCCGTCGGCGGAGTCTCGGCGACCGGCTCCTCGGCGGTCTTGGTACGGCGGCGGGTGACCCGCTTGGGCCGTTCCTTCGCGACCGGCTCCTCCTGCGCGGGGGTCCCGGCGGGCTCTTCAGCCGTCGGCGCAGTGCTTTCTGCGGCCTTCGGCGGGGTGCTCTCGGCAGCCTTCGGCTTGCCGGCCGCGGCCACCGTGGTCACCGGCGGCGGCAGGTCGTCCGGCTCGGGCGGGGGCCCGGCCGGGCGGCTCGCCGACCGGCGGCGCGGGGTCGTGGACACGCCGGACGGACCGGAGGAAACCACCTCTCCCCCAGCCTGGCCGCGTTCTTCCGTTGTCGTGTCACCGTCAAGGCTCATAGCCCCGTCAGTGGGCTCGTTGTCGAGCATGCGGGCGCTCTCCCGTCAGCCTCCGGGCACGTTTCCGCGCCGCGCGAAGGCTCTCGTCTCTCGCGGTCCGCCGGGCTTCCTGTCGGCGCCTCGGCGGCAAGTCTTATAGGTCTCCGCCTGCCCGGTCGAAGGCGAACGGGTCGGCGGGCTCACCGGTCATCGCGTCGAGCGGCCCCTGCGCCAGCCTGGTCACCGCTGCGGGTGACGGCGGCGCGAAGCCTGCCACGAGACGCAAACCCATGAGCACGTCGTCGGGCCGGACGGCAGGTGTTTCGTGCCGAACAACCATACGAAGTATGACACACGGTTGAACGGTCTCCTGACCTGCCGTAATTCCCGGCCCCTCCACGACGGCCAGCGAACGCACCGCCTGGCGGGCGTCGAACCGCCGCATTCCCTTCTTGGTCAGGCGCTCGACCTCCACCAGGTCGGCCGCGAGGAACTCCTTCACCGCCCGCTCGGCCTCGCCCGGATCGGCCCCGGGGAGCCGCAGCTCCCACATCGAGCCCTCCAGCCGGTCGGCCAGGTTCCCGTCCCGCGCCTCCACCACGTCGAGCACGTCCAGCCCCGGCGGCAGCGAGGCGTCGAGGTCGTCGCGAACCTGCCGAGGGTCGCACGGCCGGTTCACCCCGATCTCGAGGTACTCGGCCTCGCTCGCCACTCCGGTGGGGGCGGCGCCGGCGTAGGAGATCTTCGGGTGGGGGCTGAAGCCTGCGCTGTAGGCCACCGGAATACCGGCTCGCCGCACCGCCCTTTCGACGGCGCGGGAGATGTCGCGGTGGCTGGTGAAACGCAGGCGGCCCCGCTTGGCGTAGCGCACGCGCAGGCGCTGCACCGTGGGTTCGGGCGCGGGCCCGTCGGGAACGGGTTTCAGAGTTCCGTCGTCCTTCCGGTGTCGGTCGATCGTCTTTCAGGATAAGCCGTGAGCGTCAGATCACGGTGAGTGGCAGCAGTTTCCTGCCCGTCGGGCCGATCTGGATCTCCGTGCCCATCGTGGGGCAGACACCGCAGTCGTAGCAGGGCGTCCACCGGCAGTCCTCGACCTCGACCGTGTTGAGCGCGTCCTGCCAGTCCTGCCACAGCCACTCGCGGTCGAGGCCGGCGTCGAGGTGGTCCCAGGGGAGCACCTCGTGCTCGTCCCGCTCGCGCGTCGTGTACCAGTCCACGTCGACCGGCTCGTCGGCGAGGGCCCGCTCGGCCGCGGCCATCCACCGCTCGAACGAGAAGTGCTCGCTCCAGCCGTCGAACCGGCCGCCGTCCTCCCAGACGGCGCGGATGACCCTGCCCACCCGGCGGTCGCCCCGCGACAGCAGCCCCTCCACGATCGACGGCTTGCCGTCGTGGTAGCGGTAGCCGATGGCCCTGCCGTACTCCTTGTCGGAGCGCAGGGCGTCGCGCAGCGCGCGCAGCCGGCGGTCCACCGTCTCGTGGTCGCACTGGGCGGCCCACTGGAACGGCGTGTGCGGCTTGGGCACGAACCCGCCGATGGAGACCGTGCAGCGGATGTCGCGCGAACCCGTCGCCTCGCGGCCCGCCTTGATGACCTTCTTGGCCAGGTCGGCGATGCCGAGGACGTCCTCGTCCTCCTCGGTCGGGAGCCCGCACATGAAGTAGAGCTTCACCTGCCGCCAGCCGTTGGAGTAGGCGGTGGTGACCGTGCGGATCAGGTCCTCCTCGGTGACCATCTTGTTGATCACCTTGCGCATCCGCTCGGAGCCGCCCTCCGGCGCGAACGTGAGCCCGGAACGGCGGCCGTTCCTGGACAGCTCGTTCGCCAGGTCGATGTTGAACGCGTCGACCCGGGTGGACGGCAGGGACAGGCCGACCTGGCTGCCCTCGTAGCGGTCGGCGAGACCCCTGGTGACGTCGGCGATCTCGGAGTGGTCCGCGCTGGACAGCGACAGCAGCCCGACCTCGCTGAAGCCGGACTCCCTGATCCCCGCCTCGACCATGTCGCCGATCGTGGTGATCGACCGCTCCCGGACCGGGCGTGTGATCATCCCCGCCTGGCAGAAGCGGCAGCCCCGGGTGCAGCCCCGGAAGATCTCGACGCTGAACCGCTCGTGCACGGTCTCGGCGAGCGGGACCAGCGGCTTCTTCGGGTACGGCCACTCGTCGAGGTCCATGACCGTGTGCTTGAACACGCGCGTCGGCACGCCGTCGCGGTTGGGGACGACGCGCATGATGCGGCCGTCCGGGTGGTACTCGACGTCATAGAACTTCGGGACGTACACCCCGCCGGTGGAGGCGAGGCGCATCAGCAGCTCGTCGCGGCCGCCGGGCGAGCCCTCGGCCTTCCACTCGCGCAGCACCTCGGAGATCGCGATGGCGATCTGCTCGCCGTCGCCGAGCACGGCGGCGTCGAGGAAATCCGCGATGGGCTCCGGGTTGAACGCGGCGTGGCCGCCCGCCAGCACGATCGGGTCCTCGTCGGTGCGGTCCGCCGCCTCCAGCGGGATCCCCGCCAGGTCGAGCGCGGTGAGGAGGTTCGTGTAGCCGAGCTCGGTCGCGAACGACACCCCGAGGATGTCGAACGCGCGAACCGGCCGGTGCCCGTCCACGGTGAACTGCGGGACGCCCTCGGATCGCATGAGCGCCTCGAGGTCGGGCCACACCGCGTAGGTGCGCTCCGCCAGCGTCTCGGGCAGCTCGTTGAGGATCTCGTAGAGGATCTGCACCCCCTGGTTGGGCAGGCCGACCTCGTAGGCGTCCGGGTACATCAGGGCCCACCGGACGGTCGCCTCGTCCCAGTCCTTGACCGTCGAGTTCAGCTCGCCCCCGACGTACTGGATCGGCTTCTGCACCTTGGGCAGCAGCGGCTCCAGGCGGGGAAACAATGACTCGACAGACATGCATCCAGGGTATCGGCTCCGGGGAGTGGCCCCTGCGGATCTTCCTTCCTCAGAAGGGGTGCCAGATCCGGTCGTCGCCCGCGCGCAGCGAGGCCAGGCGGTGGCGCAGTTCGGCGTGCGCCGCGTCGTCCCGGTGCCCGATGCGCAGCACGGCCGTCAGCGTCTGCAGCTCCCTGATGTCGCGCAGCACCGGATAGCCCGGCCAGTCCCTGATGTCGCACCCGTACGCGTGGGCGAAGCCGTCCCGCTGCGCGTCGGACAGACCGAACCTGGCGCCCTGCAGGGTGGGCACCAGGTCGATCTCGCGCGGGCCGGCGCTGGCCGAGTCCCAGTCGCACAGCAGGATCCGGTCCGCGGTGCGGATCAGGTTGCCCCGGTGCGCGTCCCCGTGGACCAGCCCGTACGGCAGGGCGAACTCGACCCGCTCGTAGTACGCCTCCTCCAGCGCCGCGCACCGGCCCAGCAGCCACTCCCGCTCCTCGCCGTCCAGCACGAGACTGGCCCGTACGGCCCGCCGCACACGGCCGAAGGGGTCGTAGGTCGGCAGCGCGAACGGGACCGGCGGCAGGGAGTGCAGCCACCGCAGCAGCAGGCCGAGCGGGACCGGGTCGCCGTCGTCCGCGCCGTGCTCGTAGTGCCAGAAGGTCGCCAGGCAACCCTCGACGGCCAGCGGCTGACGCACGTCGAGCGGCAGCGTGACGGGGAAGCCCTGCTCATGCAGCCAGCGGGTGACCTTGAGCGAGGTGACCAGGCGGTCGTACTTGCCCGGGGTGCCGGCCTCCGAGAGGCGGACGACGACCCCCTCCCCCGGCAGGTGGTACACGGTGTTGGCGAAGCTGCGCAGCAACCGGGCCCCGTCGGCGCTCAGCCCCGCCTGGCGGCACGCCTCCGCGAGCGCGGGCGGGGTCCCGGCGACGGTGGAGACACTCATGCCACCTCCTCGCCTAGCGGCTCGGAGTCGCATGAGCGAAATGCGCTGTGTCTATTGATTCGCTCGCTCCGCTCGCTCATCGCAGATCCCCCTCACTGCCCTGTGACTTCCCCTGTGACTCCCCCAGTGACTCGGGCAGCGCCCGGGCGGCCGACTGGGGCAGGCCGGTCGCGCAGAACGACTCCAGCCGCTCGGCCAGCAAGCCGCGCACCAGGGGCCGGGTGGACTGGAGCGTCTCGGCCAGGCTGTCGATCCTGCGCTCGGGCGGCAGGGCCAGCAGCGGGGTCAGGGCCTGCTCGGCCCCGCCGGGGTCGTCCTCCATCAGGTGCGCGACCGCGAGGTGGGCCCCGGCCATCGCCTCGCAGCCGTACGACCTGTTCTGCCGGTCCTCCCGCTCGTACAGGCCGAGCGCGGTGCGGGCCTGCTCGATCGCCCGGGCGGGCTGGCCGAGGTGCAGGTGCGTGACCGCCGTGTAGTAGGCGTGCTTGGCGGGCCGGAAGGCGAACTCCCCGGCGAACCCGTCGTGCAGTTCGTCCCCGGCGCCCGACTCCCGGGCGTCCGCCGCCTTGAGCAGGTCGTCCTCGGCCTCGCGGGTCCAGCCGAGCATCGCGCCCGCCCGCGCGCGCAGCATGTGGAGCCGCGCGCCGCCCTGGCCCCGGGGCAGCTGGGTGAGACCGTCCTCGGCGTAACCCGCCGCGTCCTCGTAGCGCCGATCCCACAGCGCGACCGACGCCTGCATGCCGCGGGCCCAGCCCATGAGCGACCGGTGGCCGGCGATCCTGCCGTACGTCCACGCCGCGCGGGCGAGGGTGTCGGCGGGCACCCGGCGGCCCATGTCCATGCTCGCGTTGGCCATCAGGCCGCACAGCGCCCCCGCCAGGAAGTACAGCTCACCGGCCTGGGCCGGGTGGACGCGCCGCTCCAGCGCCCGGCGGGTCTGCTCCTGCAGCGCCCGCATCTCCACGAACAGCGGCAGCGGCGCCTCCCAGACGTACCTCCGGGACAGCCAGATCACCTGCGTGCGCAGCCGTTCCAGCGTGCTGTCGCCGACCTCGCTCGTCTCCACCCGCTCGGCGTGCTCGCTCGCCTCCTGCGCGGCGGCGCTGATCAGGTCGGGCGCGGCGGGGCGCCGCCACGCCCCGGGACGGCGCATCTCCGGGGGGCGTGTAGTCCCGGGCGAACCCGAGCTGCACCGGGCCCGTCTCGAACAGGCGGCACAGCAGGTCGGTGTAGTCGCGGTCGGGCCGGGCCCCGGCCTCCCACTCCCGCCAGGACCGCTCGCTCAGCCCCCTGCGCTTGATCTGCTCGCGATCGCACATCGCGTGGAAGCGCTCGATCGCCTCCTCGACCGTCCACCCGTACGCCAGGCGCAGGCACTTGAAACGGGTCAGCTGCGGGCAGCACAGGTGGATCTCGTCGGCGATCTGGTGGAAGACCGCGGTCGTCGGCGGCTCCCCGAGAGCGGCGAGGGTGCGCTCGCGGATGCCGCCGGCGATCTGGATGGCGGACCGGTCCCCGCCGCGTGAGGGTGTCGTCATCGGCTCTCCCAGTGGTGACACCCGCACGCTAACGCCGTAGATGTCACGAACCGGTCACCTCGCGCACTGCGAGTCGCTCTCCTCCAGCCGGAGAGGAACGACCGTCCCGCCCCGGCGCAGCTGGGCCGTGAAGAGCTGACCGCACAGGCTGGCCGGCGTCTCGGCGAACCACACCGTCGGCGGGTCGCCCGCGGCCGCGGCGGCCCAGCGTCCGCCGCCGTACACGATCCGGTAGTCGGGGAAGGCCCTGCGTAGCAGGTCAAGGGCGCGCTCGCGCTCCCGCACCTCGTCGTCCGGAGTCACCGTTCCTCCGTAATGGTTCGTTCAACCCCCGAACCTGTTCCGTTCCCATGATGTTCGCGGGCTGGTGCGGGCGCCAGTGAGAGCGAGGGTCCGCCACCCTGCGGACGGCTCTCATGCGGGCGTCACCCGTCAAACGGGCCGAGATCTGAGGTGGATCGCCTGCAGGATGGCCACCGCCGTCATGTTCGCGAACGTCGCCGTGCCGCCGTAGGAGACGAACGGCAGCGGCACACCGGTGATCGGCATGATGCCGATGGTCATGCCGACGTTGACGAGCGTCTGGAAGGCCAGCCACGCGACGATGCCGCCGGAGACGAGCGCGCTGAACCGGTCGCCGCACATCCGGGCGATCCGGGCGCCGCGCAGCAGCACCACGCCGAGCAGGGCCACCACGGTGACCGTCCCGACGAAGCCGAGCTCCTCGCCGGCGACGGTGAAGATGAAGTCGGTGTGCTGCTCGGGCACGAAGCGTCCGGTGGTCTGGCCGCCGTGGAACAGGCCCTTGCCGAACACCTCGCCCGACCCGATCGCCACCAGCGCCTGCGTGCTGTTGTAGCCCACGCCGCGCGGGTCGCTCGACGGGTCGATGAGCGCGGTGAACCGCGCCACCTGGTAGGGCTTGAGCAGCCCCAGCGACCACACCGCCGCCGCCGCGAGCGCCGCGAGCAGCACCCCGGCCACCACCCAGCGCTTGCGTATCCCGGAGAAGACGATGATCGCGCCGGTCGTCGCCATCAGCACCATCGTGGTGCCCAGGTCGGGCTGCATCATGACCAGCGCCGCCGCGACGCCCACCACCGCGAGGGACAGCGCGAGACCGGAGGCCCGCGGCCGGTCCTTGGTCTTCCCCTTCTCCGACGTCGGGGTCAGCAGCCGCGCCAGCATCACCACCAGCGCCGGCTTCATGAACTCGGCCGGCTGCAGAGCGAAGCCCCCGCCCAGGAGGATCCACGAGTGGTGGCCGTTGACCGTCGATCCCATCGGGCTGATGACCAGGATCAGCCCGATGACGGCGATGCCGTACAGGACCGGCGCGTACGTGCGCAGCCAGCGGTAGTCGGTCACCGCGATCGCGCTGTAGAGGGCCAGGCCGATGAGCAGGTTGAGCACGTGCTTCTTGGCCATGCCCGTCGGCTCGATCGACGACCACGTGCGGGTGGCCGACCACACCAGCAGCGTGCCGACCGCGCTGAGCGCGACCACCGCGCCGAACAGCAGCCAGTCCATCCGCCAGACGACCGATCCCCGGCCGACGACGCGGCTCGCGAACGACCTCCGCCGTACCCCGATGGCATCAGTCATGGCAGGCCCGCCTCACTGCGTTTCGCGGCTGATGGCCGGCAGCCGCGTCACCGGTTTGCCGTCCGGAAGCGCCGGCTTGAGCGGCTTGCCGTCGTCTCCCTTCCCGAGGCCGAAGATCCCTTCCCAGATGCGCCGCACGGCGGGCGCGGCGGTCGAGGCGCCGAAGCCGCCCTGCGCCACCATGACCACGGTGACCAGCCGCGGATTGTCCGCGGGCGCGAAGGACGCGAACCACGACGTGTCCTCCTTGCCGTAGACCTCTGCCGTACCGGTCTTGCCGCCGATCTTGACGATGTTCATCGGGAACCCGCGGAACGCGCCCGCGGCCGTGCCGTCCGAGGGCACCTCGCTGAGCGCCTTGCGGATGTAGGTGCGGGTCTCGTCGTTGACCGGCAGATGCCCCACGATCGGGACCGGGATCTCCTGCTTAAGGGTGCCGTCCGGACGCATCAGCGCCCAGCCGACACGCGGGCTGCGCACGTTCCCGTCGCCCAGCAGCGCCGCGTACGCCCGGGCGAGCTGGAGGGGGGTGACCAGGACGTCGCCCTGGCCGATCGAGAGGTTGACCGCCTCGTAGGCGTGGAAGATCATGCCCTCCAGGCAGTTCTCGTTGGCCAGCCGCTTGGCGAACGCGGCCCGGCTCTGGTCCTTCATCTCCGGGTAGCCGATCTTGGCCCGCTTGCACATCTCCGACTTCGTGGAGTTGTACAGGTCGAGCTTCCAGGCACGGGTCGGAATGCGGCCCGCGGACTCGCCGGGCAGGTCGATGCCGGTGCGCTTGCCGAAGCCGTAGGCCTTGGCCATGTTGGGCATCGGCTCCTTGACCTTGGCCTTGGGGGTCTTGCCGCCGTCGCGCAGCCACTCCTCGTACCCGGCCTTGTAGAACACGGTGTCGCACGACTTGACCAGCGCCTCGTGCAGCGAGATCGCGCCCAGGCTCATGCCGCCCGCGTTCGGGTACGACCGGCCCTCGACGTTGTAGGAACTCGGGCACTGGTAGGTGCCGTGCAGGGGCTCGCCGTCGGCGACCATCGCCGACACCGAGCTGATCTTGAACGTCGAACCCGGGGCGTACTCACCGGCGATCGCCCGCGACACCAGCGGCTTGCCCGACTTGTCCGACAGCAGCCGCCGGTAGTCCTTCTCCGAGATGCCGCCCGTCCAGACCCTGGGGTCGTACGTCGGCCGGCTGGCCATCGCGATCACGCGGCCGGTCTTCACGTCGAGCACCACGCCGGCGGCGCCGTCCGAGTTCGGCACCTCCCGCATGGCCTGGTCGAGCGACTTCTCCACGACGCGCTGCACGTTGGCGTCGATGCTGGTCACCAGGATGTCGCCGGGGACCGGGTCGGACTGCTGGTTGACCGAGATGACCTTGCCCATCCGGTCGACCTGGACGTTGCGCAGACCGGGCGTGCCACGCAGGGCGGAGTCGTAGGTGCGCTCCAGCCCGTCGCGGCCGGTGAGGTCGACGCCCGAGTAGTTGGCCTTGAGACCCTCGCGCTTCTCCAGCTCGCTCTGCGTCACCGGCTGCAGGTAGCCGAGAAGCTGGGCGGCGTCCTTGCCGTCGGGATAGTCGCGGATCGCCTGGATGTCGGCCGTGACGCCGGGGAAGTCCTCCTGGCGTTCCAGGATCTGCAGCGCCGCCCGCGGGTTGACGTTGTTGGCGACCGGGATCGGCGTGTACGGCGAGCCGGGCCAGCACGGGCGGCTGATGCCGGGGCCGCACGCCCGGATCTCCTGCTTCAGCTTCGACATCGGCACCTTCAGCACGGCGGCCAGCCGGCGCAGGACCGCGTCACCGCCGTCCCGCATCCGCTCCAGCCGGCCGCGGTCCACGGAGACCACCAGCGTCGTACGGTTGCGCACGAGCGGGCGGCCGGAGGAGTCGAGGATCGCCCCCCGCAGGGCGGGAACCCGCACCTCACGGGTGCGTGTCTCCGTCGCGACCGTGACGAACCGCGCCCCCTGCACCACCTGGACCTGCCACAGCCGGACGACGAGCACCACGATCATGGCGATGACCAGCACCTGCAGGACGAGCAGGCGTCCGCGCAAACGTGTCATGCCGTCCCCCGTCTCCAGCTCGGCACGAGATCGCCGCCACCGGCGCGCTTCCGGTGGCCGCCGTGCGTGACCTTGACCGCCCGGAGCACCAGCGGGGCGGCCACGAGATTGCAGATCGCGGCCCGGGGCCATGCCATGGCCAGCACCGGCCAGGTGATCCCCGGCGCGCCGATCAGGGCACCCAGACCGGCCAGCAGGCCGGGCGCGACCACGGCGCACGCCGCCACCGCGGCCAGCGGGACGCGCTCTCCCACACGCCCGGCCGCGTAGCCGAGGGCGCACAGGACCAGCGCGTACTGGCCCAGCGTGTGGTTGGAGGGAGGCAGCAGGTCGTAGGCGAGCCCTCCGCAGAAGCCGATCACCGCACCCGGCACGGGCCCGCGCATGGTCGCGAGCGCGGCGACCGTCAACAGCACCAGGTCGCGCCAGGACGAACAGCAGCCGGCTGTACGACCGCTGACCTGAAGCACCAGAGCGACGAAGAGCAGCAGCGCGGCGAGGAGGTTGCGGGCCATCGCTCAGTTCCTCCCACCGCGGCCGTCGTCCGCCACAGTGCCCTGGCGCTGCCGAGGCGCGTCGCGCGCCTCGCCGGCGGCGGGCCGTTCATGGGCGGCGGGCGGCTCCTGGCCGTACTGCTCCTGCGCGAACTGCTCTTGGGGTTGCTGCTCCCCGTCCACGGCCTGTGTGCCGTGCCGGCCGCGCCGCTCCCGCGCGGCCTCGGGCCGGCCCTCGCCCGCCTGCCGCTGCTCGGTCGTAGCCCGAGACTCGTCGCCAGGGCCGCGGCCCCGGTCGCCGAGCCCCCACTCGGCCTCCAGCGAGGCGTGCCCCTGCCCGCGGCCCTCGTCGCCGCGCCGCTGGTCCTCGCGCGGCGGCTTCGGCGGCGCCGGCTTCGGCGGCAGCACCGCGTCGCGCGGATCACGCTTCGGCGCCGCGACCACCACGCCGACGACGTCCAGCGCGGAGAAATTCGTGAACGGCCGCGCGTACGCCGTCCTGGTCACCTCACCCGGCGTGTTGTCCACCCGCTCGACCACGCCGATCGGCACGCCCGGCACGTACGGCTTGCTCTGCTGAGAACCGAACGAGACGATCCGGCGGCCCACGCCGATCGGCACGGTCGAGTCGAGCAGACGGAACCTGATGAGGTTGCCGCCGCCGCCCTCCTCGCCGAGGCCGCTCACGACGCCGAGCTCGTTGCCGCCCTCCAGCCTGGCCCCGGCCGACAGGGCCGGGTCGGTCAGCAGGGCGACCGTCGACCCTGCCGGGCCGGTCTGGACGACCCGGCCGACCAGCCCGGCGTCGCTCAGCACCGTCATGTCGGGCCGGATCCCGTCGCCGGTGCCGGCGTCGATCTCGACCGTGTCCTCAAAACCGGCCACCGTACGCCGCGCGACGACCTGGGCCGGCACGATGCGGTAGCGGCCGAGCCCCGCCAGCCCGAGCATGCGGTCCAGCTTCTCCGCCCGTGCCTTGTCGAGCCGCTGCGCCGACACCTCGTCCCGCAGCCGCGCGTTCTCCTTGCGCAGGTCGGCGATGGCGCGCTGGGCGGAGGGCGCGTCGCGCAGCATGCCGACGAAACCGGTGATCGGCCGGGTGACGGCGGCGCCGACGCGCTCCACCTTTCCGAACACGGCGCCCGTGAAGTCGCGCACCGGGCCGAGGACGTGGTCGTTCCCGGCCCGGTGATCCACGGTGATGAGGATCAGCGCCACGGCGAGGAGGAGTCCGAGCGTGAGACGGGCGCGGCGGGTGTCTCTCATGACGCTTGACGCTCCTTAGTTGCGGGGCTCCGGCACGAGCACCTGCTGGAGGGCTTCAAAGTCCTCCACGCACCGCCCGGAGCCGAGCGCGACCGAGTCGAGCGCGTTCTCGGCCAGGTGGACCGGCATGCCGGTCTCCTCGCGCAACCGGTCGACCATGCCGCGCAACAGGGCGCCGCCACCGGTCACGGCGATCCCCCGGTCCATGAGGTCACCGGAGAGCTCCGGCGGGCACTTGTCCAGCGTCGACTTCACCGCGTCCACGATCGCGTTGACCGGCTCGGCGATCGACCGGCGGATCTCCTCGGCGCTGATGACGACCGTCTTCGGCAGGCCGCTGACCAGGTCACGGCCGCGCACCTCGGCGTGGAAGTCCTCGCCGGTGACGCAGGCGGACCCGACGGCGATCTTGACCTCCTCCGCCGTGCGCTCGCCCAGCATCAGCGAGTACTCCTTCTTGGCGAAGGCGATGACCGCCTGGTCGAGTTCGTCGCCCCCGACGCGTATCGACTGGCTGGTCACGATGCCGCCCATCGAGATGATGGCCACCTCGGTGGTGCCGCCGCCGATGTCGACGACCATGTTCCCGGTCGGCTCGTGGACCGGCAGGCCGGCTCCGATCGCGGCCGCCATCGGTTCCTCGATGATGTACACGCGGCGGGCCCCGGCCTGGTAGCCCGCTTCTTTCACGGCGCGCTGTTCCACCGCGGTGATGCCACTCGGCACGGCCACGATGATGCGCGGGCGCACGAAGTGCCGCCGTTTGTGGATCTTCTGGATGAAGTACCGCAGCATTCGCTCGGTCACATCGAAATCCGCGATGACACCGTCCCTCAGGGGACGGATCGCGACGATGTTTCCGGGCGTCCGCCCGATCATCCGCTTCGCTTCTATCCCAACTGCCACGATCTTTCCTGTCGTGACGTTGATGGCGACGACGGACGGCTCGTTCAGGACGATGCCGCGCCCTCGGACGTAGACGAGAGTGTTCGCCGTGCCAAGGTCGACAGCCATGTCACGGCCCAGGAATGTCAGCTTGCTGCCCATGCGGAAGGAAGCCTTCCTTCAGGTGGTTAGCGGTTACCGGGTTCAGCGGGAGTGCGGGATGACGCATCGCATTCGAATCGTAACGGCCTGTGCTCATCACTGGGCACATCGAGCTCTCAAGCCCCCGGAAAAACCGGCGTCCCCCGGCCTAAGCTCGGTCACCACCTGGAAAAACACGAGAGGCCCCGGTTTAAACCGGGGCCTCTCGTGTGGCAAGGACTAGAAACGGTCCGGAAAGAAAATCTTGATTTCCCGGGCGGCGGACTCCGGCGAATCGGAGCCGTGGACGACGTTCTCGCCGATCTCCAGGGCGTGGTCGCCGCGGATCGTGCCGGGCGCGGACTTCACCGGGTCGGTCAGGCCGGCCAGGGCGCGGAACGCCTCGACGGCCCGGGGGCCCTCGAGCACCATCGCGACCAGCGGGCCGCCGGTGATGAACTCCACCAGCTCGCCGAAGAACGGCCGCTCGGAGTGCTCGGCGTAGTGGGCCTTGGCCGTCTCGGCGTCGAGCGTGCGCAGATCCATCGCCACGATCTTGAGGCCCTTGCGCTCGATGCGGCCGATGACGTCCCCGATGAGGCCGCGACGGACCCCGTCGGGCTTGATCAGGACAAGCGTACGCTCGGACACGGTCTCTTCTCCTAAGGTCGTCTGACTCGCCGTACACGGTGACCCGGCGGATCGCGGGCCCACCCGTCACGCGTCTGGGGAGCTCCGGCTGGAAAGCTCCGACGCAACGGCAGCTTACCGGTCCGGGGACGCCGCTCCGATCGGACGAGCCCGGTGCCGGTGGGTCTCCGGTGGTGAGCCTTTGGCGGCGAGTCTCCGGCGGCGGGGCGTTCGGGGAAGTGTCAGTGTGCGGGGCCGGCGTCCCTGGGAGTGTCGCCTTCCTCCGGTGACGGGGTCGGCGCGGGAATCACCACCTCGCCGTCCGCCGCCGCGGCGGCGGCCCGGCGGGTCAGGACGGAGAAGAGCACGATCACTCCGACCACGACGAAGCCGCCGACCAGCGCCCACGTGTGCAACGCGTCGATGAACCCGTCGACCAGGGCGTTCCCGTCGCCCCGCGCGGTCTCTGCGGCGTCGCGCAGCCGGTTCACCTGGATGCCGGTGCCGAGCAGGAAGCCCGCGAGCACTGCCGGGAAGCACAGCGACAGGCCCAGCATCGCCGATCCGAGGCCCGCCGCCCGGAACGCGCCGACCAGCGCCACCGCCGACCCCGCGGCCAGCAGGACGAACGGCACCACCAGCGGCGTGCCCGACGGCGCCGGGACCAGCAGCCTGATCGCGGCCAGCCCCGCGACGACGGCCACGAGACCGAGGACCGTCATCCGCGCCGCGAACGTCTCGGGCGCCCGCCCCGCGAGGACGGCGCCCACGAGCGCGGCCATCGCGGCCACCAGGAACGGCACCCACAGACCCTTGAGGCCGGGGCCGCCCAGCGGGCCGCCGAGCTCGATGTAGGTCATCTGCGCGGCGGTCGGCAGCACCACCAGCCCCACCGCGACGTTGACGAAGGCGAGCGTACGGCCGCCGGGCCCCTCGAACGTGCCGAGCGCCGCGAGCGCCAGCATCGCCACCACCACGATCGCCGCGGCGACGACGACCAGGTGCGGCGGCCAGTCGAAGGTGATCCCGACGCCCAGCACCGCGATGGCCGCGGCGGGCAGGATGGCCAGCGCGAGCCGCCCGCGCTCGGCCGACGTCGGCCGGCCCGCGGGCAGGATGTCCCCCTCGGCCCGCGGCCCGCCGTCGCCCGAGATCATCCAGAGCACCAGGTATGCCGCGGCGAGGGCCAGCGCCACCCCGGTGAGCAGCGGGTACGGCTGGAGGGTGACCTGCCAGGAGGACACGTCGCGGATCGCCCACAGGGCGAGGGCCTGGGCCGACAGCAGCGAGGCGGCCAGCGCGCCCGCCCAGATCGGCAGCAGCACCCGGTGCCGGGGACGCTCGGCGACCGCGACCAGCGTGGCCGGCACGAGCATGCCCGCACCGATCCCGTGGAGCACGCGCAGCACGCCGACGAGCGCGACCGTGTCGGTGTACCCCCCGGCGACGTCGGCGAGCGCGAGCAGCGTGAGCCCCGCCACGAGGATCGGCGCCGCGCGGAGCCTGCGCACCGCGACCGCGGCGAGCGGCACGGTCACCAGCATGGCGGGCAGCGCCAGGCCGTGTGCGCGGATCATGTCGACCTGCGACACGCCCGGCGGCAGCAGCGCCGCCACGACGGAGATCGTGTTCGGGATGGCGACGAGCGCGAGAGGAAGGGCCACCAGGGTGAGCAACCCGATGACGACGTCGACCAGCAGAGGGACGCGCACGGCTCGGACCGGCACGGCGGTCCGAGCCTGCGGTACGGGAGGGACGGCCATGGTTGCCGACTTTAGCGCTTCGTCGTCCCTTCGACACGGCGAGCGACGAAGATGGCCGTTATCCACAGGGCGGCGAAGATCACCCCGAGGAAGAACATGACCGGGACCAGGAATCCTGTAGCGATTGTCAGGATTTCAAGCACGGTGCCCGCAATGTACGCGTACGGGCGTTTCAACATGCCGGCGACCAGCACGCACAGGACGGCCAGCCCGAGCCCGACGGTCAGCGCGAGCGGCGTGGACACATGGTTGATGGTGATCGCGACCGGGCTGATGAGCGCGACGACGATCGCCTGCATCCCGAGGACGGTCGCGCAGAGCCGGCGCATGCCGGGGGTCACCTCGAACACGGCGCTGCTCATTTGGCGGCCCTGAGGAGGATGCGCGCCTCGCCCGCGGTCACGACCGAACCGGTGATGAGCACGCCGGAGCCGAACTCGTCGCCCTGGTCGGCCAGCGCGACACCCCTGTCGATGGCGTCGTCGAGCCGGTCCTCGATGTGGACGCGGTCCTGGCCGAAGACCGCCTCCGCCCGGGCCGCGAGGTCGTCCGGGCTCAGCGAGCGAGGAGAGGAGTTGCGGGTGACTACGATCTCCTCGGCCACCGGTTCCAGCAGGTCCAAAATCGTGTCCACGTCCTTGTCCGCCATCACGGCCACCACGGCGACGAGCCGGGTGAACCCGAACGCCTCGGTCAGGGCCTCGACCGTCGCCTCCATGCCCGCGGGATTGTGCGCCGCGTCGACCAGGACGGTCGGGCCCCGCCGCACGATCTCCAGCCGGCCGGGGCTGCTCACCTGGGCGAAGGCCTGCCGTACGACCTCCTCGCCCAGCGGGTCGTCGCCGGCCGTCAGCGCCTCCACGGCGGCCAGGGCGCCCGCGGCGTTGCCCGCCTGGTGCGCGCCGTACAAGGGCAGGAACACGTCCTCGTACACGCCTTTCAAGCCCCTGAGCTGGAGCATCTGGCCGCCCATCGCGAGCTCGCGATGCAGCACGCCGAACTCCAGCCCCTCGCGGGCGACCACCGCACCGACCTCGGCCGCCCGCCGCATCAGCACCTCGGCGGCGGGCAGCGCCTGCTGCGCCAGCACGGTCATCGCCTTCGGCTTGATGATGCCGGCCTTCTCACCGGCGATCGTGGCGATGTCCGGGCCGAGGTAGTCCGTGTGATCGAGCGAGATGGGCGTGATGACGGAGACCGTCCCGTCGGCGACGTTCGTCGCGTCCCAGGTGCCGCCCATACCGGTCTCGACCACGGCGACGTC
>NZ_MWJN01000116.1:0-28696 GCF_002027145.1 Microbispora sp. GKU 823
CGGACGCGCTGCGGACCGCGCTGGTCGTCCCCGGTGGCGGCGGCGGTGCTCGGCGCGGTCGTCGTCGCGTTCGGCCTGCGCGCCCCCCGGCGGGGGCCTCGGCGCCGGCGCAGGACGCCCCGCGAGCGCGGCCGCTGCAGCGGGATGTCACACACTGAGGAGGTGTCTCGTCCTCAGTACGTGAACGACCATGACGACGGGGTGGTCACCGGCCTGGACGCCGAGTTCCAGGCGATGCGGCCCCGGCTGCTCGGCGTCGCGTACGGCCTGCTCGGCAGCCTCGACGAGGCCGAGGACGTCGTGCAGGACGCCTGGCTGCGGCTGCGGTCCGCCAAGGCGGGCGACGGCGGCGACGAGATCAGGGACGTGACCGGCTGGCTGGTGGTCACGGTCTCCCGGCTCGCTCTCGACGTGCTGCGCTCGGCGCGGCACCGCAGGGAGGAGTACGTGGGGCCGTGGCTGCCCGAGCCCATTCTCACCGGGCCTGCTCTCACCGGGCCTGCTCTCACCGGGCCCGTCGCTCAGCCGGATCCCGCGGACCGGGTGACCCTGGACGAGTCGCTGAGCATGGCGATGCTCGTCGTGCTGGAGTCGCTCAGCCCGGCCGAGCGGACGGCGTTCGTGCTGCACGACGTGTTCGGCCTGACGTTCGCCGAGGTGGGTGAGGCGGTCGGGCGCAGTCCTGCGGCCTGCCGGCAACTCGCCGCCCGGGCGCGGGCGCACGTCGCGTCGCGCGCGCCCCGGTTCGAGGTGGACCCCTCCAAGCACCGGCGAGTGGTGCACGCCTTCGCCCGGGCCTGCCTCGGCGACGACATGGACGCTCTTGTCGCGCTGCTCGACCCGGACGTCGTCCTGCGCAGCGACGGCGGCGGCCGGGTGCGTGCCGGAAGGCGGCCCGTCTTCGGCGCGGCCAAGGTGGCCAGGCTGCTGTTCGGCATCCGCAGGTTCGGCCGGTTCGAGCTGGTCCCCGTTGGCGTGAACGGCTGGCCGGGCCTGCTGCGCTACCACGGCGACCGGCTGGTCTCCGTGCTCGGCCTCACCGTCGCGGGCGGCCGGGTCACCGCCGTCGACATGGTCCTGAACCCGGAGAAACTCGCCCGCGTGACGCGGGCCGACGAGACGAGGAGATCACGATGACCGAGAGGATCAACGTCCGCGAGCTGGCTCCCCAGGCGTACCAGGCCATGCTCGGGGTGGAGCGTTTCCTGCACGAGTGCGACGTGCCCCACGCCACCCTGGAACTCGTCAAGATCAGGGTCAGCCAGATCAACGGCTGCGCCTTCTGTCTGGACATGCACTGCCGGGATGCCAAGAAGGCCGGCGAGAGCGACGAGCGCCTGTGGTCGGTGGCCGCCTGGCGGGAGGCGCCGTGCTACACCGACGCCGAGCGGGCCGCGCTGGCGCTGGCCGAGGCCGCGACGCGGCTCGCCGACCGGCCCGACCCCGTGCCTGACGACATCTGGGCCGAGGCGACGCGGCACTACTCGCAGGAGCAGCTTGCCGCGCTGATCGTGGCCATCGCGCAGATCAACGCGTGGACCCGGATCAACGTCGTGAGCCGCAAGGTCCCCGGTTCCCTCTGAACGAAAACGGGAGGACGGCGGCACGCGGGGCGAATAGTCTGCCAATGTCATGGAAGGAGGAAGGGCCATGAGACGCACCACGATCCGCAGGCCCCGCCGCGTCCGCCGTCCCGCCGCCGAACTCGACCTGCGCACCCCCTCCGGCCGGCCACTTCCGTACTGAGCCGTGCTTCCAGAGGCCCTCGTGCTTCCCGAGGCTCATGTGACACCGGAGGCTTTACGCCCCTTTTACCAAGCCTCCGATATCTATACCGGAAAGGTCACGGAACCATCACGGTCGGGGGGAAACGAACATGGTCACGGTGGTGCCGTCGCTCGCCAAGGTCAGGGACATCAGGACCGCGCTGCGCCGCAGGCCCGCGCGCGACAGGAGGGACCGGAAGATCGTCGATCTCAAGGCCTACACGGGCGGGAACGTCATCCGGTTCCCGAGGACGTCCGGGCCGACGTCCGCCGCCTGAGCCGGTTCTTCCGCAACGATTCACCGGACGGCCGCCCGGCATCCCTGCCGGGCGGGCCGCAGGCTTTACTGGTTAAATGTCGCCTCATGAGTGATCTGTCCGCAACCGAGCGGACCCGGCACCGCCGGCTGCGGGAACAGGGCCGCACCGGCCGGGAGGCGCTGTTCGAGGTGCTCCGGGCCGGGTTCGTCTGCCACCTCGGCGTCGTCGTGGACGGCGACCCCATGGTGGTGCCGACGGTGTACGGCTTCGACGACGACCATCTGTACGTGCACGGCTCGGTGGCCAGCCGCAGCCTCACCCGGGGCACGACGGTCTGCGTGACGATCACCCACGTGGACGGCCTCGTGCTGGCCCGGTCGGTCTTCGAGCACGGCGTGAACTACCGCAGCGCGATGATCTACGGTGTGCCGCGCGTGCTGGAGAACGACGAGAAGCTGCCCGCCCTGCGGTGCCTCACCGAGCACGTCACCCCCGGCCAGTGGGAATACGCCCGGCAGCCCAACCGCAAGGAACTGGCCGCCACGACGATCCTCGCGCTCCCGCTCGCCGAGGCGTCGGTCAAGGTGCGCGAAGGCCACCCGGACGACGCCGACGACCCGCACGACGTGTGGGCCGGGATCCTGCCGCTCACCCGGTCATGGCAGGCCCCCGTGACCGACCCGCAGGCCGCCGCCCATCCCGTCCCGCCGCACATCCTCAGCCGCACCACGCCCCACTGACCGCGCCGCCGTACGATCCGGCGGGCCGGGTTCGTCTCAGCGGACCGGCAGCCACACCGTGCCCGAGCCCCGGTCGCGGGTCAGCGTGATCTCCCAGCAGCCCGGCTTGGGGAAGACGAAGCCCGTGCCCCACTCCTGACCGGGCCGGTGCCAGGTCGATCCGCCGTGTGCCTCGGGTCCCCAGGTCAGCCTGGCGACGGTGCCGTCGGGGAGCGCGGCGGTCACGCGCAACGGCCCCTCACCCGTCATCCGCCACACGATCTTGACCTCCCGCCCGGCGGAGAACGGCAACGGCGCGAACATCAGCCCCCACACCTCGGCTCCCCGCCCGGTGCCCCGCACCTCGGGCAGTGCGTTCGCCGTGCTGCCGGCCGTCCGTTCGCAGGACGCCCGAGCAGGGACCGACGCAGGGACGGACGCGGACGGGAGCGTCGTTCCGGCACCGGTGCCGGGGGTTTCGGGGCCGGAGGTTTCGGTGCCGGCGCAGCCCGCCACGAGCACCAGGCCGCATAAGCCGACCGCAGTGTGCCTCATGCCTCTGACTACCGCCGCGGCTACCCGGAGGTTCCCGCGCAGGCGGCCACCGCTTCCGACCGGTCCGGCGAGGCATTCTGTTCAGGGGGCGAGGGCCTCGCGGACGAGGCGATCGCTCAGCTCGCGGAGGCGGGCCCGGGCCTCGCGGTCGTACGCCTGGGGGTCGGCCCGGCCCTCACTCGCCCCGACGTGGTAGGTGCCACTGGGGACGTTCCCGTCGATCAGGCGGAGGGTGGCGTCGCCGCCCTCCCGCACCGAGCTGAGAACGGGCGCGCCGGCCTCCCGGACCATCGTGGTGTCCATGTACGTCGCCGGGTGCAGCGCGGTGACCGACACTCCCTGCCCGGCGAGCTCCTCGGCCAGGTCGAACGTGAACATGATCTGCGCGAGCTTGCTCTGGGAGTAGGCACGCTGGCGGCCGTAGCCCCGGGTGAGCATCGGATCGGCGAAGTCGACCGCCTGCTGTCCTACCGACGCCACGTTGACCACCCGCGACGGCGCCGACCTGACCAGCAGGGGCGTCAACCGCCGGGTCAGGTGGTAGCCGGCCAGGTAGTTGACCGCGAAGCGCAACTCGATGCCGTCTGCGCTCTCCTGCCTGCCGGAGTGCGGGGCTCCCCCGCCGACTCCCGCGTTGTTCACGAGCACGTCCAGGCGGTCGAACCGTTCCTCGACCTCGGTCGCCATGCGGTCGACCTGCCGGAGGTCGGCGAGGTCCGCGAGCAGTCCGTCCGTGGTGCCACCGATCTCCGCGCGGACCCGGCGCACCCGCTCGGGATCGCGCCCGTGCACGATCACCCGGTCGCCGACGCGGCGAGCCGGGCCGCAAGGTGGCGGCCCAGCCCGTCGGTCGCCCCCGTGACGAGGATCGTCCTCATGCCGCGCTCGGCTTGAGGCGGACGCCGCCGTCCACGGTCATCACGGTGCCCGTCGCGTAACCCGTCTCGATCAGGTACGTGATGGCGTTCGCCACGTCGGCGGGCGTGCCGATCCTGCCGACGGTAGTGGCGGCGGCGAACGCGTCGAGCGCATCCTGCCGGCTGTCCCCCAGCCAGTCCCACCACTCGGTGTCGACCACACCGGGCGACACCGCGTTGACCCGGACCGGGGCCAGTTCCACCGCCAGGCCGGGGATCATCGCCTGGATCGCGCCGTTCACCGCCGCTAACCCGGCCACCTCGGCCATCGCGCTGTCCGCGCTGGCCGCCGAGACGAACGTCAGGGACCCGTCCCGCCGCAGCACCGGCAGCACGGCCTGCGCGGCGACGATGTGGGCGATCAGCTTGTCCTCCAGGGCCTGGCGCAGGGCCTGAGGCGTCAGCGACCGGAACGGCCCCGCCGCCTGCCCCCGGCCCGACACGTTGATCACGACGTGGTCCACCGGGCCCACCTCGGTGAACAGGTTTCGCATCGCCTCCGGATCGCGGGCGTCGACCACCGCCCCGGAACCCCGCTCCCCGATCTCCTTCACCGCCCGCTCCAGCCGTTCCGGCGTACGGCCGGTGACGACGACCTCGCGGCCCGACGCGGCCAGCCGTACGGCGGCGGCCAGGCCGATGCCGCTCGTGCCCCCGACGATCACCACGCGTTCACTCACTGGAACTCCCCTGAATACGAGACACAATGCCTCGAAAGCATAAATCGAGACACGGTGTCCTGTAAAGTGGGCGGCATGGTTGGCAGGCCACGCAGCGAGCAGGCGCGCCGGGCGATACTCGAGGCCGCGCTGCGGCTGTGCGATCGCGACGGATATCCGAACGTGACGCTGAAGGGCATCGCCGAGGAGGCGGGCACCGGCAGGCAGACGCTCTACCGCTGGTGGGACACCAAGGCCGACCTGCTGCTGGAGGCGATGACCGACCTCGTCGGGAGCACCCGGGCGCCGTCGCAGGCCGACCTGGAGACGTTCCTGAGCGAGACGTTCGCGCTGGCGGACGGCGTGGCCGGCAGGGTGGTGGCCGGCCTCATGGCGGAGGCCCAGAGCGACCCCGCCCTGGGCGAACGGCTGCGGGAGCGGCTGATCGGCCCGCGCCGGGACACCCTGCGGGCGGTGCTGGAGCGGATGCCGCCGCCCCCCGGGGCGGACCTGGACCTGCTGGTGGACATGATCTTCGGAGTCATGTGGTATCGGCTGCTCAACCGGCATGCCCCGCTCGACGCCGCCCTGGCGGCGGACATCACGGCACTCGTCGGCAGGATCGGTTGAGCACGGAAAAGGTTGACGGAGCGATCTTCCTCGCCGACGCTGCTTGAGAGGTGCTCACCCCCTTCACCCCTCAGCAAGGGAGCGTCCATGCCCCACATCGCCCTCGGATCCGACGCGCCGGGGATCCGCGGCCTGTTCGACTTCCGCCCCGAGACCGCCCACCCGCTCAACGCGCTCGCGGAGGTGCTGCTGCGTGGCGAGAGCACGCTGTCGCGGGGCGAGCGCGAGCTGATCGCGGCATACGTGTCGTCGCTGAACGAGTGCCGCTACTGCTTCTCCTCACACGCCGCCTACGCCGCCGCCCAGCTGCCCGAGGGGATGTCGCTGGTCGAGCAGGTGAAGCGGGACCCCGAGACGGCCCCGATCTCCGCCAAGCTGAAGGCGCTGCTGCGCATCGCCGCCGCGGTACAGCGCGGCGGGCGCGAGGTCCGCGAGGAGGACGTCGCCGCGGCGCGGGCCGAAGGCGCGACCGACCTGGAGATCCACGACACCGTGCTCATCGCCGCGGCCTTCTGCATGTACAACCGGTACGTCGACGGCCTGGCCACTATCGCGCCCGACGACCCCGAGTCGTACGCCGCCCGCGCCGCGCGGATCGTCTCGGACGGCTACCTGGCCCTTCTCGCCGAGTCAGGGGCCGCGCGGCGTCCTTGACCCCGGCTCGCGGAGTTCCCCGTCATCGGCTCGCCCGTCCCCGACTGGAGAAAGGTGCCCCCATGGCCCGGACCACGCCACTCGCCGCTTCCCCATCCCCCCGCTCGCCCCGCCGACGTGCCCCGGCGTCGTGGCCTGATCGTCCTGCTCAGCGTGCTGGCAGGCGCGCTCGTCGCCGCGCTCTGGTCGTTCCGCCTGGTGGACAGCGTGATCGGCGACAACGTGGCGAACACGCTCCTCGGCTACGACGCCAAGCACACCGCGATCGGGGGTCTCGTCGCCGGCACGGTCTTCGCGTTCGTCTCGGGCCTGGCCGGGACGTTCACCGCGTGCAACATCGCCGTGTTCGGCGCGATCGCCCCCATGGCCGACTCCGCGGACGGCGGCGCCGGCCGACTCAGGACCGCGCTGCGCCCGCTGAGCCGGCTCGCACTCGGCATGGTCGTCGTCTCCGCGGTGTACGGCGCTGCCGGGGCGCTGCTCGGCGACCGCCTCCCGCAGCTGTCGACCGCGCAGACGGCCTCCGGCCTGCCTCCCCGGCTGGTGCAGGCGTCCGTGGTCTTCGGGCTGATCGGCCTGGCCTTCGTGTATCTCGGCCTGGCGGCCCTGCGCATCGTGCCCGATCCGTTCGCCCGGTTGGCCGGTCGTTTCCCGCACGCCCGCCTCGTCGTGGTCGGCGGGCTGATCGGCGGGTTCCTCGTGGGCCGTCCGTTCCCGCTGTTCCACAAGCTGTTCGAGTACGCGGCGCAGACGCGCAACCCGTTCTACGGCGCGGGCGTCTTCGTCCTGCAGTCACTCGGCAACATCACGATCATGGCGCTGCTGTTCGTGGTCCTCGTGTATGCGGGCAGGGGCCGTTTCACGCGATGGCTCACCGCGTCCCCCGCGCGGGTCGCGACGGTCACCGCCGTGGCCTTCCTCGTGGTCGGCGCCTTCACGTTCCTCTACTGGGACGTGCGGCTGCCCGCGAGGTTCGGGTACGGCTGGTTCCCCGCCGCCTCCTGGTAGCGGTCACAGGCCGAGGGCCTCTTCGGCCAGCCTGGTCCCCTCCAACCTGGCGGCGATCTTGGCGAAGGCCGTCTCCCTGGAGGTCGAGACGTCGTCGGCGAACGGCGCGAAGCCGCAGTCGTCGCAGGTGCCGAGCCGTTCGGCCGGGAGGTGCCGGGCGGCTTCGAGGATCCGGTCGCGCACCTGCTCGGGCGTCTCCACCACCGGGTCGATCGGGTCGGTCACCCCCACGAAGATCCTCGCCTCGGCCGGGAGCGCGTCCGCGATCACGCGGAGCACGCGCTCCGGTCGGGCTCGCTCGCGAGCTGGACGTAGAAGTTGCCCGCCTGGAGCCGGAAGAGCTTCGGCAGCAGCAGGGCGTAGTCGACGTCCGCGCTGTGCGTGGAGTCCTGGTCGCCGCCTGGACAGGTGTGCACCCCGATCCGGGCCCGCTCGGCCGCGGTGAACCGCTCCAGCACCCGGTTGTTCAGCGCGACGAAGTCGTCCAGCAGCCCGCCGGAGGGGTCGAGCTTGAGCGACAGCCGGCCCTCGGTGAAGTCCAGCTGCACCACGTGGGCGCCCGCGTCGAGGCATCCGCGGATGTCCGCCTCGGCCTCGGCGACCAGGTCGTCCAGGAAGACCTTGCGCGGATAGCCGTCGACGCCTTCGGCCGGATACAGCAGGCTCAGCGCGGAGGGCGCGATGACGGCCTGCTTGACCGGCAGGTCCGTGTGCCGCCGGGCGGTCCGCAGATAGGTGTCGGCGTGGGTGGCGTAGCGGAACGGCCCCTCGGTGATCCGCGGCAGCTGCCGTGTGTGCCCGTCGGCGAACGGGATGACCGCGCCGTCCGGCGCGAGCGAGCCGAGCCCGGCGACCGGATAGGTGGCGAAGCTCGGCTTGGCCTGCTCGCCGTCGACCACGACCGGGCAGCCGAGCCGCTCCAGCCTGTCCAAGGTGTCGGCGACCGCCTCCTCCTGCCGCATGGCGAGTTCGTCGTCTTCGACGCGTCCCGCGGCGTGGCCGGTCAGGGCGGTCAGCAGGGTCGCGGGGCGGGGGAGGCTGCCGATGGGTTCGGTGGGGATGCTCATGCGGCGAAGCCTAGGGTGACCCTGCGTGTCACAGCAATCACAGACTGGTAAGCGCGGCTACCACAAGCTGTGCGGCCGGCCGGAGGGGTCGGCACCGAAAGGCCGGGCACCCTCGCCACTGAAGAATCGTGTGTCCCGTACGCCACTTCGGCGACGGCACGATGGGGCAGGATGGAGCGGTGACGCCTTCCCCAGCGGTCGTCCAGCCGGACCGGGACCTCCTCGAGGAAATCCTGGACGAACTGGACATCGAGCACACCATTGACACAGAGGGCGACCTGGCGATCTCCACCGCCCACCTCACGATCTACTTCCTGTTCGGCAAGGAAGGAGACCTGTTCACCGTACGGTCCTTCTACGACAGGCAGTACTCCGTGGACGACAAGCCGATGCTGCTCACGGCGCTCAACGAGTGGAACGCGGACACGATGTGGCCGAAGGTGTACGCGTTCACCCAGGACAACGGCACCATCCGGGTCGTCGGCGACTCCCAGGTCTACATCGGGGCCGGCGTCACGAGGGAGCACCTGACCACGATGGTGGCCCACTGGGTGAGGTTCTCGATCAAGTTCTACCGCTGGCTCACCGACCGGCTCGCCTTCGAGACCGACTGATCAGGCGGGCGGCGTCCCCGGCAACGCCTGCGGCCGCGGCGCACGCAGCCCGTCGAGCACGATCCGCAGGTTGCGGCCCCACTGCTCGTCCCCGGCCCGGAGCCTGAGCGTGCGCGGACCGGTCGCCACCGCCGCCAGCAGGAACGGCACGTCCTGCCAGGCCACGTCGGCCCGCATCACCCCGGCCTCCTGCGCGCGCTCCACCAGGAGCCGTACGCCCTCCTGGATCTGCCCGAGAACCGGGTCGAGGTTCGGTCCGCAGGCGCCGCCCACGGCCTCGCGGATGCCGCAGCTCTCCGCACGCAGCCGCACGTACGCGGCGGCGAAGGTCTCGAATCCGCGCCAGGGGTCGGGGTCGCCGCGGCGTCCGCGGCCAGGTCGGCCATTTCGGCGAGCACCTCGTCGAGGACCGCCTCCAGCAGCGCCTCGCGGGAGGACACGCGCCGGTAGAAGGTGCCGATGCCCACGCCGGCCCTGCGGGCGATCTCGTGCGCCGTGACCTCGACTCCGATCTCGGCCACCGCCGCCCGCGCGGCCTCCACCAGCCGCTCCATGTTGCGCCGCGCGTCGGCCCGGGGCGTCCGCCCCGGCTCCGCCGCCAGCAGAACGCCGACCGCTCCGTCCCGACTGCTCATGACGGCAGCCTACCAACCGGACTCAGCGCGTCCGCTTATGCTAGGGTCGCAACCGGACGCACCAAGTCCGCTTATTGCGTGGAGGCGGAAATGAGCAGAATCCGTGTGGGCATCGTCGGCGCCAACCCCGAGCGCGGCTGGGCGGTGCGCGCGCACGTGCCGGCGCTGCGGGCGCTGCCGGACTACGAGATCACGGCCGTGGCGACCAGCCGGGAGGACAGCGCCCGCGAGGCCGCACGCCGCTTCGGCGCCGCGCACGCGTTCACCGATCCCCGGGCCCTTGCCGCGCACCCCGAGGTGGACCTCGTCGCCGTCACGGTCAAGGTCCCCCACCATGCCGAACTCGTCGGCGCCGCCCTTGAGGCGGGCGCACACGTGCTGTGCGAATGGCCGCTGGCGCGGACGACCGCAGAGGCCCGGGACCTGCTCGACCAGGCGCGGGCGGCCGGCGTGCGGCACGCGCTCGGGCTGCAGGGCCGGTTCGCCCCCGCCGTGACCTACGCCCGCGACCTGCTCAGGAACGGCGCGGTGGGCCGGGTCACCGCGGTGAACGTCCACTCGGCCGTCGGCAAGGGCGCGAACGGCAGGCTGCCGTCCTGGTCGGCGTACACGGTCACCCGGGCCGGCGCGGCCGGGCTGCTCGAGGTCGTGGGCGGGCACACCCTCGACGTCGTGGAGCATCTCCTGGGCGGTGTCGATTCCCTGTCCGCCACCCTCTCCGTCCAGCGCGGGCAGTACGTCATCGAGGAGAGCGGCGAGACGATCGAGGCCGACACCCCCGACCAGCTCCTGCTCTCCGCCACCATGACGAGCGGCGCCGTGGTCTCCCTGCACCTCCACAGCGGCAAGGTCACCGAGCCGGGCGCGCGAATCGAGATCTCCGGCACGGAGGGCGACCTCGCCCTCGTGTCCACCGGCCCGGGCAGCCCGTACGGCGTGCAGATCAGTGAGCTGCGCCTGTACGGGACGGCCGGCGGCGCGTGGAAGGAGCTGCCGATTCCCGAGGAGTACGTCCGGGTGCCCGGGGCGGCGGGCGACGCGCGCAACGTCGCCGAGCTCTACGCCGCGCTCGCCGCCGACCTCCGGACGGGCGGAGGGCAGGTGCCGGACTTCGCGCACGGCCTGCGCCTGCACGGCCTGCTCGACGCGATCCGCCGCTCCGCCGAGACCGGCACCCGCCAGACGGCCGTCCCCGATTGATCGGCGCCCCGGCCTGATCCGTCAGCCCCGCGCGAGGGCGTCGCGCAGCTCGGCGGCGGTGAGACGGGGACCGTAGGCGGGCTTGTCCCGCTGGAACCGCCGCCCTTCCGCGAGCGGACCCGCGTCGACCACGTCGAAGCCGAACGAGTCGATCAGCTCGGCGACCGCCTTCTTGGCCTCGGCGTCGTCGCCCGCGATGGGCAGCGCCCGCCGGTTCTCCGTGCCGGCGGGCTGCCCCTGCTCGGCGAGGTGGACGTAGTTGATGGCGTTGAACGCCTTCACGACCCGCGACCCGGGCAGGTGCGCGGCGAGCAGCTCGCTCTCGGTGGTCTCCCCCGCGTCGAGCTCGGCGAAGTGACCGTCCCGCTCGAAGTAGTAGTTGTTCGTGTCGATGACGATCTTGCCGTCCAGCGGCTCGACCGGCACCTCCCGGTATCTGCCGAAGGGAATCGTCACGACCACGATGTCCCCCGCCGCCGCGGCCTCGGCCGAAGTGGCGGCACGCGCGGCCGGGCCCAGCCGGGCCACGAGTTCGGAGAGCGTGTCCGGCCCGCGGGAGTTGCTCAGCACCACCGAGTGCCCGGCGTCGACCGCCAGCTTCGCGAGGGTGCCGCCGATGTTTCCGCTGCCGATGAATCCGATGACCATGGTTGCGGCAACACGGCCGTCCCCGGCCTCATTCCCCCGCCGGGGTCTCCTGCAGCACGACGACGGCCCGTTCGAGGAGGTCCCGTAGCCGGTCGGCCTCGTCGGGCGTGAACTCCTCCACCAGCCTGCGCTCCACGGCCACGGCCGCCGCGTCGGCCTTGCGCAGCAGCGCCTGCCCGGCCCGGGTGAGCCGGGTGACGAGCACCTGGGCATGGTCGCTGGAGGGACGCCGCTCCACCAGCCCACGCGACTCCAGCGTCTTGAGCACGGTCGTCATGCTCTGCGGGGTGACCGAGCAGAACCGTGCCAGTTTCGCCCCGGAGATGCCGGGCGCGAGCGACAGCGCGTACATCGCGGCGTACTGCGGGACGGTCAGCCCGAACGGCCGCAGCACACGGGTCTTCTCCGCGATCAGCGCCTGTTCGGCGCGCTTGATCGCGTTGCCGGGCCGCCACGCCACCGCCTCGGCGATCCTCGCCTCCTCGGCTTCCATCATCACGCTCCCCCGGCCGTCAGGGCTCTGACACGCGGACCCTATCACCGGTTTGACAGGCCTGCCGCTATTCATCCATCCTCTGATGTCCATCAGGGTCCTTATGGTTATCAGGATTGGATGGTATCGATGCCTGCGGATTGTCCTGGCCCTCGACGGTGGGCGCCGTCCCTCGCCGTGGTCTGCGCCGCGGTGCTGCTCGTCCCGGTGACCGCCACGGGCACCGCCGAGGCGCTCGGCGACATCGGCGCGGACCTGCGCGCCGGGCTGGACGCCACCCAGTGGGTGGTCAACGCCTTCTTCCTCACCTTCGCCGCGTTCATGGCGAGCACCGGGGCGCTTGCCGACCGGATCGGGCGGCGCAGGATGTTCATCCTCGGCGCCGGCGTGTTCACGGCCTCGATGCTCCTGGCCGCCGCCGCCCCGGACATCGGCGTGCTGATCGCGGCCAGGGCGCTCGCGGGCGCCGGCGCCGCCGCGGCCACCACGGGCGGCACCGCGCTGCTCGCGCACGCCTTCCCCGCGGGTCCCGGCAGGACCAGGGCGTTCGCGTGGTTCGGCACCACGCTCGGCCTGGGGCTTGCCTTCGGCCCGGTGATCGCCGGAACGCTGGTCGGCGCCGTCGGCTGGCGGAGCCTGTTCGCGGCGGCCGGGATCGCACTGCTGCCGGTGCTGCCCTTGAGCGCGCTGCTGGACGAGTCGCGCGCCGCCCCGGACGGCCCCTTGGACTGGGGCGGCGCGGCCGCCTTCACCCTCGCGCTCACCGCCTTCACCTTCGGCGTGGTCGAGGGGCCGGCTCTCGGGTGGACGCACCCGGCGGTGCTGAGCGCCTTCGCCGCCTGCGCGGTCCTGTCGGCGGCCTTCGCCATGGCCGAACGGCGTCATCCCGCGCCGCTGGTGGATCTGTCACTGCTGGCCCGGCCCCGGTTCGCGGCGATCGCGTCCATGCCGTTCCTGCTCGCCTTCGGCTTCGTCGCGCTGACCATCGTGCTTCCGCCGTACCTCATGGCGACCTCCGGTTACTCGGCCCGGCAGGCGGGTCTGACGCTGATGCTGCTGACCGGGCCGACGCTGGTCATGCCGCCCGTCACCGGCGCCCTGGCCCGCCGCCTGTCGCAGCGCGTCCTGCTGGTGGTCACGCTGCTGCTGGTCGCGGCCGGGACCGGCCTGCTGGCGGCGGTGCCCGCCGGATCGGGCCCGGCGCGGCTGGCCGTGCCGTTGCTGCTGATCGGGATGGGTTTCGGCGTGTCACTGGCCGTGGTCGACGGCGCGGCGGTCTCCTCCGTCGAGCCCGCGCGGGCGGGCATGGCGGCAGGGCTGTTCAACACGGCCCGCATCACGGGCGAGGTCGTCGCCATCGCCGTGCTCGGCGCCGTGCTGTCCGCGCTGACCCGGGCGAGCCTGACCGGCCGGTACGGCGAGGCGCGGGCGGCCCTGGCGACCTCCCGCCTGCTGCAGGGCGACATCGCGGGCGCCGTGCCGGCGGGGGCCGGCCGGCTGGAGTTCGCCCGCCTCGCGAGCGCCGGCTACGCGGACGCCCTGCACACCGCCCTGTGGCTGCTGACCCTCCTGTCCCTGGCCGGCGCGCTCGCCGTCGGTCTCCTGATGTCCGTCCGCGACTCCGCGCGGATCACCACGTGAAAGGAACGATCATGCCCGTCGTCACCGTCGGCTCCAGCACCGTCAACTATCTCCTCACCGGAACCGGCCCCGGCCTCGTGCTGGTCCACGGCACCGGCGCCACCGGCGAGACCAACTGGGCCCCGCTCATCGAGGCCGTCGCCGGCCGCTTCACCGTGGTCGCCCCCGACCTGTCCGGCTCGGGCGCCACCGTCGACGGAGGCGGCCCCATCCATGTGGAGGATCTGGTCGCCCAGGTGCTCGGCGCGGCGGAGCACGCCGGCCTGGAGCGGTTCCACCTGGTGGGCCACTCGCTCGGCGCCGTCGTGGCGCTGGCGGCGGCCGGCACCCGGCCGGAGAAGGCGCTGTCGCTGACCGCGCACGCCGGATGGGCCAGGACCGACCCGTGGATGGCCTTCCAGATGGACCTGTGGATCCGCCTGGTGCGCACCGACAGGGAACTGCTCGCCCGGCTGCTGCAGGTGACCGCGATGGGCGACGCCACGCTGCGCGCCCGCTCGCCGGAGGACTTCGAGCAGGCCGCGGCCGCGTTCACCGCCTCTCTCGACGGGACCGAGGAGGGGTTCGCCAGGCAGGCTCTGGCCGACATCTCCGTCGACATCACGGAGCTGCTGCCCCGCGTGACCGCGCCGACGCTGATCGTCTCCAGTGCCGACGACCGGATCGTGCCGCCGCACCACCAGCGCGAGCTCGCCCGGCTGATTCCGCACGCCGGCCTCGTGACCGTCCCCGGCGGCCACGGCCTGCCGTTCGAGGACCCCGCCGCGTTCACCGCCGTCATCACCGACCACCTGGACCGCATGGCCACGACGTTCTGAGATCCGCGAAGGGGGCGCCCTGTTCCGGCGTACCTGAGGTAGCCGGGCGGACGCAGTCAAGAGTGCGACGTCGTCACGGTGGCATTCGATAACCCGCGTCGAGCCTGGAAATGGCGGCGTTGAAATATCCGTTCTCGACGATATGGGCGGCGAACGCCGCGAATTCGTCCGGGGTCCCGAGCCGGCGAGGATTGAGGAACTGCTTGATCCCCTCCGCCTTCATGTCCTCGTCGGCATAGCCGTCGACCATAGGGGTGTCGAAGCCCCCGGGGACGATGGTGTTGACGCGTATTCCCTGCCCGGCGAACTCGCGGGCGGCCGGCAGAGTCATGCCCTCGATGGCGGCCTTGGTCGCGGCGTATCCGACCAATCCGGTGGTTCCCTCGCGGGCGGCGACGGAGGAGGTGTTGATGATGACACCCCGCTCACCGTCCTCGTCGGGGGCGTTGCCCAGCATCACGGCCGCCGCGTGGCTCATCACGTTGAAGGTGCCGATGAGATTGGTGCTCACGAGCCGGGTCAGCACGGTCGTATCGCTGGGTCGTCCGGTGTCGGTGACGAGGATGACGGGGGCGAGGATGCCGGCGGTGTTGACGTTGATGTCGAGCGTTCCGAACCTGTCCAGGGTGGCGGCGACGACGGCGGCGACCGCCTCGGCGTCGCCGATGTCGGCGCCGATCCCGAGGGCGTTCTCGCCGAGATCGTCGGCAATCTGGGCGGCGAGCATGCCGCGCCGACCGACGATGACGACATTCGCGCCCCGAGCGGAGAAATGTCGTGCGACTCCCAAACCGAGCCCGGAGGTACCGCCGGCGACGAGGACTGTCTTGCCGCGAATGTCCATGATCTACCTTCCGGAGCAGGTCGGTGGCACGTTTCACGGCTGTGCGCCGTCTCAGGCATCCCCCACAGTCTGTGCAGAGCGTGGAGACTCCGGATATGCATGCGATGGCCTTCTTCGGTCGATCCCGGGAAGTAATTTCCTTTCTCACTGGAAAGATTCGTCCGTTGTTTTGGGCAACCGTTAAAGCCGCTACGTTGAATCGAATGTGCTCAAAAGTCGTCGGTGGGTCACCCGCGTGACGGCGGCGGTTGAGACGGGCGAAGGGGGCCGGCGCACTCGCCGGCCCCTTCGCTCACGGGGTGGTTGGTCAGCTGCAGCCGCTGGTGCTGCCGCAGCCCTCGCAGACGTAGCAGCTGCCGGCCGGGCGCATCTTGGTGCCGCAGGTCATGCACAGCGGCGCGTCCGCCGTACGGCCCTGGTGGCTCTCCAGCGAGGCGCCGACCCGGCGCGGCTCCGGCACCGCCACCGGCGCGACCTGCCCGTTCGACAGGCCCTCGGCGGGCTTGGCCTCGACCGGCGCGGCCTGCGCCTTCTCGACGGGCGCCTGCCCGCTCTCGATGGGCGCCGACTGCGCCAGGGCCGCGGTGTCCACGTCCTGGAGCGCGGCCGGGTCCTCGCCGCGCTGCTGCGCGGCCCGCTCCGAGGCGGAGAAGATGCCCAGCGCGGCCCGGTCCTCGTACGGCAGGTAGTCGAGCGCGAGCCGCCGGAAAATGTAGTCCATCACGGACTGCGCCATCCGGACGTCGGGGTCGTCGGTCATGCCCGCCGGCTCGAACCGCATGTTGACGAACTTCTGCACGTACGTGTCGAGCGGCACGCCGTACTGGAGGCCGATCGAGATCGCCACGGAGAAGGCGTCCATCACGCCCGCGAGCGTGCTGCCCTGCTTGGACATCTTGAGGAAGACCTCGCCCAGGCCGTCGTCGGGGTAGGACGAGGCGGTCATGTAGCCCTTGGCGCCGCCCACCGTGAAGCGGGTGGTGGTGCTCGGCCGCTGGTTCGGCATCCGCCGCCGGGTCGGCCGCGCGACCTCCACGACCTGGACGATCGGCTCCTTCTCCGCGGCCTCCTCGGAGACCTCCTCGGAGGTCTTCTTCGCGACCGACAGCGGCTGTCCGACCTTGCAGTTGTCGCGGTAGACGGCCAGGGCCTTGAGGCCGAGCTTCCAGCCCTCCAGGTAGACCTGCTCGATGTCGTCCACCGTGGCCGACTCGGGCAGGTTCACGGTCTTGGAGATCGCGCCGGACAGGAACGGCTGGACGGCCGCCATCATCCGGACGTGGCCCATCGGGGCGATGGCACGCTCGCCCATCGCGCAGTCGAACACCTCGTAGTGCTCCGGCCGCAGGCCCGGGGCGTCCACGACGTGGCCGTGCTCGGCGATGTACTCGACGATGGCCTCGACCTGCTCCTCCAGGTAGCCGAGCCGGCGCAGCGCCCGCGGGATCGTCTGGTTGACGATCTGCATCGACCCGCCGCCGACGAGCTTCTTGAACTTCACCAGCGCCAGGTCGGGCTCGATGCCGGTGGTGTCGCAGTCCATCATCAGGCCGATGGTGCCGGTCGGGGCGAGCAGCGACGCCTGGGCGTTGCGGTAGCCGTTCTTCTCGCCGAGCCTGAGGCACTCCTGCCACTGCCGGGTGGCCTCGGCGTGCAGGGCCTTGTCCATGTCGTCGAGCGTGCGCAGGTCGTCGTTGGCCGCGGCGTGCTTGCGCATGACCCGCTTGTGCGGCTCGGCGTTGCGCTGGTAGCCGTCGTACGGGCCGACGATCCCGGCGAGCTCGGCCGAGCGGCGGTAGGACACGGCGGTCATCAGCGAGGTGATCCCGGCCGCGATGGCCCGGCCGCCGTCGGAGTCGTACGCGTGGCCGGTCGCCATCAGCAGCGCGCCCAGGTTGGCGTAGCCGATGCCGAGCTGACGGTACGCCCGGGTGGTCTCGGCGATCTTCTGCGTCGGGAAGTCGGCGAAGGTGATCGAGATGTCCATCGCGGTGATGATCAGCTCGGTGACCTTCACGAAGGTCGCGACGTCGAAGCTGTCGTCGTCACGCAGGAACTTCAGCAGGTTGATCGACGCGAGGTTGCACGAGGAGTTGTCCAGGTGGACGTACTCCGAGCAGGGGTTGCTGGCCGTGATGCGCCCGGTCTCCGGGCAGGTGTGCCAGTCGTTGATCGTGTCGTCGTACTGCACGCCGGGGTCGGCGCACTCCCAGGCGGCCTGGGCCATCTTGCGGAACAGCGACCGGGCCTCGACCTCCTCGATGACCTCGCCGGTCAGCCGGGCCCGCAGGCCGAACTTCCCGCCGGCCTCGACCGCGCGCATGAACTCGTCGGAGACCCGCACCGAGTTGTTGGCGTTCTGGTACTGGACGGACACGATGTCCTTGCCGCCGAGGTCCATGTCGAACCCGGCGTCGCGCAGCGCGCGGATCTTGTCCTCCTCGCGCGCCTTGGTCTCGATGAACTCCTCGATGTCGGGGTGGTCCACGTCGAGGACGACCATCTTGGCCGCCCTGCGGGTGGCGCCGCCCGACTTGATGGTGCCGGCGGAGGCGTCGGCGCCGCGCATGAAGGAGACCGGGCCGCTGGCCGTGCCACCGCTGGACAGCAGTTCCTTGGACGAGCGGATGCGGGAGAGGTTGACCCCAGAGCCGGAGCCGCCCTTGAAGATCACGCCCTCTTCCTTGTACCAGTCGAGGATCGACTCCATGGTGTCGTCCACGGCCAGGATGAAGCAGGCGCTCACCTGCTGGGGCGAGCGGGTGCCGACGTTGAACCACACCGGGGAGTTGAAGCTGAAGATCTGGTGGATCAGCGCGTGCTTGAGCTCGTGGTCGAAGATCTCCGCGTCCTCCTCGGAGGCGAAGTAGCCGTTCTCGAGGCCGGTCCTGGTGTAGACGCCCACGACCCGGTCGACGAGCTGCTTGAGGCTCGACTCGCGCTGCGGGGTGCCCACCGCCCCGCGGAAGTACTTGGTGGTGACGATGTTGGCCGCGTTGACCGACCAGAAGTCCGGGAACTCCACGCCGTGCTGCTCGAAGTTGACCGAGCCGTCCCGCCAGTTCGTCATCACGACGTCGCGCCGCTCCCAGCGGACCTCGTCGTACGGGTGGACACCCGGGGTGGTGAAGACGCGCTTCATCTTCAGGCCCTTGCGCGGGCGCTTGCCGGCCCGGCCCCCCGTGCCCGATACGGTGCCGCTCACGGTCTCCGTCATGACTTCCCCCTCCCAGGGCCCGGTGGAGCCCCTCTTTCGGACCACGCTCGTTACAACCTCATCGTCGCGCCGCGGCCACCGCACCCGGCGCCGTGCCGCCGCCTCCGCCCCGTCCCGGTCTCCCGGGAGGCGCTCACTCCTCGATCGGCTCCCGGTCGCCTCTGGCCGCCCTGAGCTGCTCGATCTCCGCCTCGAAGTCGGCCAGCGTCTCGAATCCCCGGTAGACCGACGCGAAGCGCAGGTAGGCCACCTCGTCGAGGTCGCGGAGCGGGCCCAGGATGGCCAGGCCCACCTCGTGGGAGGCGATCTCGGCCGCGCCGGTGCCCCGGATGCTCTCCTCGACGCGCTGCCCGAGCTGGGCGAGGGAGTCCTCGCTGACCGGACGCCCCTGGCAGGCCCGCCGCACGCCGGCGATGACCTTCTCCCGGGAGAACGGCTCGGTGACTCCGCTGCGCTTGCTCACCATCAGCAGCACGGTCTCCTGCGTGGTGAACCTGCGCCCGCACTCGGGGCAGGTGCGCCGGCGGCGGATCGCCGCCCCGTCCTCGGCAGCACGGCTGTCCACGACCCGGGTGTCCGGATGGCGACAGAACGGACAGTGCACTTCATCGCCTCCCTGAACGCACATCCGGAACACAAGGTGTGGTGAACTTACACCGCTGTGACTACTAGATGTTGTGGTCCAACCGTAGGAGTGCCCGACCTTGAACGCAAGTCGAACCGGCCACGGGAGGGGAAGTGCCTGCTCGGCGCGCGTGTCGCGCCTCCAGTCACGGGCGCATCACCTGCCCCACGGGTCGCGGAATACGCCCTTTACGAGCCTTTTCCGGCCGATTTCCGTACGGCTTCTGACCTGGGCGTACAGCACACAGAGAAGATCGGGGAAATCGAACACGGGATCGATCGAACTCCCGTACGATGAGGTGGACGGCGAGATCGGCGATTTCGCTGGATATCGAACAATTGTTTGACGGTGATCTTGAATCGCGGTACGGTCGCTCTGTGCGACATGAGGAACACGGATTGAGAGGTGGCATCGTGAGTGACCGAAGTGAGCAAGCGGATGGCGTCAGCGACCTCGCGGTTCGCAGGCGCGACTCGCTTGGCCTCACCCCCAGGCAGCGGAAGATCCTCGAGGTGATCCGCGACTCGGTCCAGCAGCGCGGCTATCCGCCGTCCATGCGGGAGATCGGGGAAGCGGTCCAGCTGACCAGCACCTCCAGCGTGTCGCACCAGCTCACGGCGCTCCAGCGTAAGGGCTACCTTCGGCGTGACCCGCATCGGCCCCGGGCCCTGGAGGTCCGGCTGCCGGGCGAGCCGGTGCTGTGGGTGGACCCCGACGCCACCTCCGAGGAGGAGTCCGGGTTCAACCGGCCCACCGCGGCCTACGTGCCGCTGGTCGGCCGCATCGCCGCCGGTGGTCCCATCCTCGCCGAGCAGAGCATCGAGGACGTGTTCGCGCTGCCCAAGCAGCTCGTGGGCGAGGGCACGCTGTTCCTGCTCCAGGTCTCCGGCGACTCGATGATCGAGGCCGCCATCGCCGACGGCGACTGGGTCGTGGTGCGGCAGCAGCCGGTCGCCGACAACGGCGACATCGTGGCCGCCATGATCGACGGCGAAGCCACCGTGAAGACGTTCAAGCGCAAGGACGGGCACGTGTGGCTGGTGCCGCACAACCCCAACTACGAGCCGATCCCCGGTGACGAGGCCACCGTGCTCGGCAAGGTGACGGCCGTCCTGCGCAAGCTGTAACCGTCCGCCGGTTCCGGACGCCGCACAGGGACAAGCCCGGCGCTCTCGTGAGCGCCGGGCTTGTGCTCTGCCGTGTTCGGTTCGCCGTCAGGAGGCGGTGCAGCTCACCGGCGACGGAACGCCGTTGGTGCCCGACCAGCTGCCGTTGAAGCCGAACGTGGTCGAGGCCCCGGCGCCCAGCGCGCCGTTGTAGGCCAGGTTCGTCACCGTGACGTTGGACCCGCTCGCGCTGAGCGTGCCGCTCCAGAGCTGGCTGATGCTCTGGCCGTTCGGGAAGGCCCACTTCACGGTCCAGCCCGAGATGGCGGACGACCCCGCCTTGACCGTGACCTCGCCCTGGAATCCGCCGGGATACTGGTTGACGACCTTGTACGTGGCGGTGCACGTCTTCCCACCGGGCGACGAAGGAGACGCGGACGGCGACGCGGAGGGAGACGCCGACGGCGAGACCGACGGCGAGACCGACGGAGACGCCGACGGGGACACGCTCGGCGAGGCCGAGGGCGACACCGGCGGCGTCGGGTTGCCGCCCGTGGGCGGGATCAGATAGGGCGAGATGATGCTCTGCTTGGCCTGGTCGACCGTCGCCCAGTCGTCCTTCAGGATGCCGCCCGTGTCACCCGAGTTGGGGTTCCACGACCAGTAGGTGAACGACATGCCGTTCACCCCGCTGCCCATGTACTTCATGAGCTCCTGGAGCCAGATCTTGTCGATGTTGCTGGCCAGCGTGGTGCCGAACTCGCCCACCATGATCGGCGCGATGTTCTGCTTGTACAGGTAGCCCCAGTACTTGTCCCAGATGGCCGGCATGTTGGCCGGGTACGACGGGTCGTCGAACCACGCCTGGTGGTAGACCGACGTGGCGTACTCGTGGGGCGAGTAGACGAGCCGGTTGGCCACGTTCAGCCGCACCGGGTACTGCCCGGCCTTGGTGAGGTTGCCGCCCCACCAGCCGCAGTCCTCGTCGTTGCTGGTGTCGTTGTCCCAGACGTTGGACAGGCCGCCGCTCGGGCAGCTCACGCCCTCCACGAAGATCAGCCAGTTGGGCTGCACGGACAGGATGGCGTTGCCCGCGCGCTCGGCCGCCAGGCGCCAGTCGCGCGACTCGTCGCCGCAGCCCCAGCAGGAGCCGGTCGCGTTCGGGTTGGTGCCGTCGGCGTGCGGCTCGTTGTGCAGGTCGGCCCCGATGACGGTGGTGTTGCCCGCGTAGTGCTGGGCCAGCGACTTCCAGTCGCTGATCCAGGTGGACTCGGGGACGCCCGAGGTGTACCACAACGCCGTCTGGCCCGCGCTGGTCGGCCGGTGCCGGTCGAGGATGATCCGCATGCCCTTCTGGCCCGCGTAGTCCACGACCTTGTCGAGGATCTGCAGCGGGGACAGGCCGATCAGGTCGGGGTTGGAGTAGGTGTTGACGCTCGTCGCCTGCGCGCCCGGCTTCAGCGCGTCGTCGGAGAACGGCACCCGGATCGTGTTGTAGCCCAGGTTCGCCATGAGGTCGAGCTGGCTCTTCCACGGGTTGTTCGCCCACAACCCGTGGAAGGTCTTGTTGTCGGTCTCCATGCCGAACCAGTTGATGCCGGTCAGCCGGACCGTGGCGCCGGTGCTGTCGACGATCTTGTTCCCGCTGGTGTGCAGGTAGCCGGTGCCCGTACCGGCGGCGTTCGCCGGCGAACCGGTGACGACGAGAACGGTCGCCGCCATCGCGGCGACGGTCGCCAGCCCGCCGAGAATTCGTCTGTACAAGACGTGCCTCCCACGCGGGGCGCACGCCGACGGCGAGCCATACGGTCAGGCGCGCACCCCAGACCACCGCCGGAGCGGTGGTGGTCGCGGCATGCCCTGACCGCACGCCTACATCGATATGACTAGTTTGTGGCTCGGGCGTAATTTTGTCCGTACGGCTGCCCGATCGTCAACGTCATCGGCAGCGGGGGATCACGGCAGCGGCGGCAACTCCGGCGGGGTGGCCGGCCGCCTGTCCTCCAGTGCCGCCAGGGCCAGCTCCACCGCCCGCGCCAGCTGCGGATCCCGCCCGGCGACCAGGTCCTGCGGCGTCACGACGACCTCGACGTCCGGGTCGACGCCGTGGTTCTCGACGCCCCACCCCTCGCCCTCCAGCCAGAACGAGTATCGCGGCTGCGTGACGACGGTCCCGTCCACGAGCGCGTACCGCGAGTCGATGCCGATCACGCCGCCCCAGGTCCGCGTGCCCACGAGCGGCCCGATGCCGCGGTTCTTGATCCCGGCGCTGACGATGTCCCCGTCCGACCCGGCGAACTCGTCGGTGACGGCCACGATGGGCCCGCGTGGCGAGTCCTCCGGGTATCGCGCCGGCTCGTACCCCCGGGCCAGCGACCACCCGGTGACCCGCCGCTGCAGCTTCTCCAGCACCAGCTCGGAGACATGCCCGCCGCCGTTGTCGCGGATGTCCACGACGAGCCCGTCGAAGCCCATCTCGGTACGCAGATCCCGGTGGAACTGCGCCCACCCGGTGGACATCATGTCCGGCACGTGCAGGTAGCCGAGCCGCCCGCCCGACGCCTCACGCACGAACGCCCGCCGCCCGGCCACCCAGTCGTGGTACCGCAGCCGCGTCTCGTCGGCGACGGGCGTGACGACGACCCGGCGGGGCTCGCCGCCGGAATCGGGCCGGACGGTCAGCTCCACGGGCCGCTCCGCCGTGCCGGACAGCAGCGCCAGCGGCCCGCGGACCGGATCCACCGGACGCCCGCTCACGGCGACGATCGCGTCGCCCTCGCGGACGGCGACGCCGGGCGCGAGCAGCGGCGAGCGGGCCTCGTGGTCGGAGGACTCCCCGGGCAGGATACGGCTGATCCGCCACACCCCGTTCTCGTCCCGGGCGAGGTCGGCGCCGAGCAGGCCCTGGCGGCGCCGGGGATCGTAGCCGTAGCCGGTCGGCCGCGCGTACGCGTGGGAGGTGGCCAGCTCGCCCTGGACCTCCCACAGCAGGTCGATCAGCTCGGAGTAGGCGCCGAGCCGCTCCACGAGGGGGGCGTAGCGGTCGAGCGTGGCCTGCCAGTCCACGCCGTTCATGTCCGCCCGCCAGAAGTGGTCGCGCATGAGCCGCCCGGCCTCGGCGTAGGCCTGACGCCACTCGGCGACCGGATCGACGGTCACGGCCACGCGGTCCAGGTCGATGGTGACGACCTCGTCGTCGTCCCCGGTGGCGCGGGTCTGCAGGCCGTGCCCGCCGTTGCCCACCAGGCGCGTGCCGTCGGCGCTGACCTCGAAGGCCCAGAACTCCCCGCCCAGCTCGCCGGCCCTGCGCTTGGCCAGGTCGTAGCGTTCGAGGACCGGCTCGCCGGGCTCGGTGCCGTCGCCGAGCTCGCCGGTGAGCGGGTGGCGCAGCCACAGCAGGCCGCCCTTTGCGGCACGCAGGTTGGAGTAGGTGCCGGCGGGCACCGGCACGGGCACGATGCGCGCCGCCAGCCCGTCGGCGTCCACCTCGGTCGGACGCGGCGGGCCGGGCTCGCCGTCCTTCCCGGCGTCGTTCTTGGCGCTCTCGCCGTTCTTGTCTTCCGGGCCGGCGTCGTCGTCCCCGCCGAAGCCGCGGCCCGCCAGTGAGGGGTCGAACGGCGAGGGCGTGGTGGCCTTGAGCGGCACCAGGTAGGGCCGGCAGCTGCTGGGAAAGGACAGGTCGAAGACGTGACTGTCGTAGACCGGGTTGAACGTGCGGTCCGACAGGAAGGCCAGGTATTTGCCGTCCTGAGTGAAGGACGGGCTGTAGTCGTTGAAGCGCGGCGGGGTGACCTCGATCGCGGCGCCGCCGTCCACGCGGGCCAGCTTGAGGTGGCGGCGCCAGGGCTGGTAGGCGTGCGCCCACGCGAGCCAGGCCGAGTCCGGGGAGAACGTCACGTGTTGCACGTCGCCGTGGGTGGTGCGGTCGACCTCGCGGACGTCCCCGGAGCCGAGGTCCACCACCAGCAGCCGTCCGTCGTGGGTGGCGACCGCGGCGTGCTTCCCGTCCGGCGCGGCGGCCAGGTCGAGCACCCGGCCGAGCCGGCCGGCGGCCAGCGTGCGGATCTCCCCGCCGGACGTGCCGATTTCCAGCGCGTCCTCACCGGAGGCGTCCGACACCCAGACGGCCCGGCCGGTGTCGTCGAGGGGCCGCGGCAGCCGTACCCGGACGCCGGGCTCGGCGCGCAGCGTGCCCGCGGGGCCGTCGCGGTGGGTCAGCCAGTGGGCGGTGCCGCGGATCTCGACCACGCTGGCCGCCCGGTGCGGTCCGGCGCGAAGCCGCCGACGCGGTTCGGCGCCGGCCGCCTGGCCCTGGCCGGGCGCGGCCCGCTCAGGGTGATGTCCAGCTTGTACGGCTCGGCGTCCAGGCTCTCCAGCAGCCACAGGTCGCCGCCGAGGCTGTAGACGACGCGGGAGCCGTCCGACGCGGCATGGCGCGCGTAGAAACCGCGGTGCGTGGTGTGCTGCCGCAGGTCCGAGCCGTCGGGCAGGCAGGAGTAGAGGTTGCCGTCGCCGTCGGTGTCGGCGAGGAAGGCCAGGCGCTCCCCTACCCACATGACCGACCAGTGCTGCGCGGGATTGCGGGCGAACAGGCGGGTGAACTCGCCGTCGCCCGTGGCGTCCACCCAGATCTTGGCCGCGGTGCCGCCGCGGTAGCGCTTCCACTGCGACGGCTCGCGGAACACCGCCGAGACACCCGCCACCTTGGCGCCGCTGACCGCGACCTCGCTGACCCTGCCGTACGGCAGAGCCGTCGCCGGGCCGCCGTCCAACGGCACCGCGTGGGCCCACAGCCGGGACCGCGAGGCGTGGCCGGCGGCGGTCACGGCCAGCACGTGGCCGTCCTCGGTCCAGCCGCGCACGCCTGTCGTGGCGTTGCCCCAGTGGGTGAGCCGCTCGCCCTCGCCGCCCTCCAGATCGGCCACGAACACCTCGGGCTCGCCCTCGCGGGTGCTCGTCCAGGCGAGGCGGGCGCCGTCGGGAGAGAACCGGGGGTGGGAGACCGGGACCCGGTCGGCCGTGAACCGCCAGGCCCTGCCGCCGCTCGTGGGCGCCAGCCAGACGTCGTCGTCCGCCACGAAGGCGAGGAGGTCACCGTTCAGGTGGGGGTATCTCAGGTACGCACCGTTCGCCACAGCCGCACCCTATGCCGCGTGGCGGCTCCGCCATACCGGACAGGTTTGCACAAGGTATGGCGGAGCCGGGATCACTCCCCTACGGGACGATGTTGACGAGCTTGGGCGCCCGCACGATCACCTTGCGCGGCTCGCCGTCCAGGTAGGGCCGGACCTTGTCCGACGCCAGAGCCAGGGCCTGCAGGTCCGCCTCGGAGATGTCCGGGGAGACCTCCAGCCGGTCGCGGACCTTGCCCGCCACCTGCACCACGGCCGTGACCGACTCCTGGACCAGCAGCGCCGGGTCCGCCTCGGGCCAGCCGGCCTTCGCGACCGACGGCGCGTGCCCGAGCCGTTCCCAGCCCTCCTCCGCGACGTACGGCGCGACCAGCGACAGCATGATCGCCAGAGTCTCGGCGGCCTCGCGGACGGCCGGGTCTGCCGCGCCGGGACCGGCGTCGATCGCCCGGCGGGCGGCCGTGGTCAGCTCCATCATGCGGGCCACCGCGACGTTGAACCGGTGGCTCTCGACGAGCTTGGTCACCTCGTCGACGGTCCGGTGGGTGACCTTGCGCAGTTCGACGTCGCCGCCGGAGAAGTCGATCCCCGGGGCGGACGCCGCACCGGCCTCGGCCATCACGCGGAACGCCCGGGCCAGGAACTTCTGCGACGCGGCCGGCGAGACGTCGGCCCAGTCGATGTCGTCCTCCGGCGGCCCGGCGAAGATCATCGTCAGCCGCACGGCGTCCACGCCGTACGCGTCGATCTGCTCGCCCAGGTCCACGCCGTTGCCCAGCGACTTGGACATCGCCTTGCCCCGGTTGATCACCTGGCCCTGGTTGAGCAGGCGCAGGAACGGCTCGGTGAAGCCGACCAGGCCCATGTCGTACAGGACCTTGGTGAAGAACCGCGAGTACAGCAGGTGGAGCACGGCGTGCTCGACGCCGCCGACGTACTGGTCGATCGGGCCCCACTCGCGGACCTTCTCGACGTCGAACGGCCCGCCTTCGTAGTGCGGGTCGCAGTAACGCAGGAAGTACCACGACGAGTCGACGAAGGTGTCCATCGTGTCGGTGTCCCGCTGGGCGGGTCCGCCGCACTTCGGGCACTCGACGTTGACCCACTCGGTGGCCGCGGCCAGCGGCGAGACGCCCTTCGGCTGCAGGGCCGCGCCGCGCAGGTCGGGCAGCGTGACCGGAAGCTGGTCGTCCGGCACCGGGACCTCGCCGCAGTCCACGCAGTGGATGATCGGGATCGGGGTTCCCCAGAACCGCTGCCGCGACAGCAGCCAGTCGCGCAGCCGGTAGTTCACCGCGGCCTTGCCGGTGCCGCGTTCCTCCAGGACCTCGATGATCTTCTGGATCGCCTCGGCCTTCGTCAGCCCGTCCAGCGGGCCGGAGTTGACCAGCGTGCCCTCGCCGGGGGTGGCGACGCCGGTCTCGCCGGGGTCGGCCAGGCCGGTGTGTACGACGACCTTGACCGGCAGGCCGAACTTCCGCGCGAAGTCGAGGTCGCGCTGGTCGTGGGCGGGCACCGCCATGATCGCGCCGTGGCCGTAGTCGGACAGCACGTAGTCGGCCGCCCAGACCGGGATGCGCTCCCCGTTGACCGGGTTGATCGCGTACGTGCCCAGGAAGACGCCGGTCTTCTCCTTCTCCGTGGACAGCCGCTCGATGTCGGAGAGCTTGGCGACCTCAGCCCGGTAGGCGGCCAGCGCCTCCGCCTGCTCGGGGGCGACGATCTCCTCCGCCAGCGGCGCGTCGGCGGCCACGACGAAGAACGTCGCGCCGTACAGCGTGTCGGGGCGCGTGGTGTAGACGGTGACCGGCTCGTCGCGGCCCTCGATGCGGAACTGGACGTCGGCTCCGGTGGAGCGGCCGATCCAGTTGCGCTGCATGGTGAGGATGCGCTCGGGCCAGCCGCTCTCGATCTGCGCCATGTCGTCGAGCAGCCGGTCGGCGTAGTCAGTGATCTTGAAGTACCACTGCGTCAGCTCGCGGCGGATGACGTCGGCGCCGCAGCGCTCGCACTTGCCCGCCACGACCTGCTCGTTGGCGAGCACGGTCTGGTCCTGCGGGCACCAGTTGACCAGGCCGCCCTTGCGGTAGGCCAGGCCCCGCTCGTAGAAGCGGGTGAACAGCCACTGGTTCCAGCGGAAGTACTCCGCGTCGCTGGTGTGCAGGCGCCGCGACCAGTCGAAGGAGATGGCGTACCGCTTGAACGAGTTCGCCTGGGTGTCGATGTTGGCGTACGTCCACTCGGCGGGGTGGGCGTTGCGCTTGATGGCCGCGTTCTCCGCGGGCAGGCCGAAGGAGTCCCACCCGATCGGGTGCAGGACGTTGTAGCCCTTCTGGAACCAGTAGCGCGCGACGACGTCGCCGATGGCGAAGACCTCGCCGTGCCCCATGTGGAGGTCGCCGGAGGGGTAGGGGAACATGTCGAGCATGTACTTGCGCGGCCTGGTGTCCGCGAGGTCCTCGACCGCCGCGAAGGGGTTCAGCTCCTCCCACCGCGGCAGCCACTTGGCCTGCAGCGCCTGCGGGTCGTACACCGGCTCGTCCACTTCCACTCCTCGCCAGGCGGCTGGAATCACACAGATGAAGGCGCCCGCCGGGGGCAGGCCCCCGCATCACAGTCGAGGCAGCCCCGTCTCCGCGCTCTCACGCTCCGAGACGGCTGCCCGCTCAGCAGGGTGGCGGCACGCGTGTCAAGCGTAGCGCAGACCGCAAGCGGGACGCGGATCGATCTTGTCGGCTGACCTGGCGTGTCAGAGTGCGATACACGATGGTGATAGATCCGTTGTGGGCTCTTATGTCCATTCCCCTACTGTGCTTGCCGTGGCCAACTCATTTCCGCCCGCGGATTTGCCGATGCAGGACCCGCCCACCGACCCCACCGGTGAGCAGTTCCGCGAGGCATTCCGCGGTTTCGCTGCGGCAGCCCCCGGCTCGCATGAGATCATGCCAGGCACCCCCAATTCGGGCATGATCTCGGGAGGTACCGTGCCCACGGACCGCAGCGAACACCAGCGGGAGCCGGCGTGGCCGGAGATCCCGCCGGCCTGGCCCGAGATGCCTCCGCCCTCGTCCTTCACCCCGACCGTCCGGTCCTTCGTCGAGGGTGCGCCGCAACAGTCCGCGGACGCCACCGCGACCATGGCGGGCCCGCTTCCCGGTACGGCTCAGAACCGGCCCACCCCCGCCTTCGACGGCCCAGACGGCTTCAGGGGCCCAGAGGCTTTCGGAGGCGCAGAGGCTTTCGGACGCGCTGAGGGCTTCGGAGGCCCCGCGCCGGTGTACGGCACGCCGGGCCCCGCGGGCCCCGGTCAGGACCAGAGTCAACACCAGGGTCAGAGCCAGAGGCAGGGTCAGGGGCAGGCCGGTCCGCACGGGGGCCCGTTCCCGGGCGGGCCGGACCGTCCCCGGCCGTCCGCGCCGTCCGCGCCGTTCACTCCTTCGGTCCGCTCGTACGCCGAGTCCGCCCCGCCCGCCTCCACCGCGCCCCCG
>NZ_MWJN01000117.1:0-27705 GCF_002027145.1 Microbispora sp. GKU 823
ATCCCCCCGGCGGTACGCAGCCAACTCCGGGTCGAGGCATGCCCATGCTGCCTGGCCTGCCCCGCACCATGCACCCGACCCACCCGATCCGCCAACGCGGAGGTGATCCGATCCCGGGCGAACATCAACTCCTCGGCCTCGGCCAGGCAAATGTCCACATCATCCGGAAGCGGAGTCAGCGCCAGCTCCTGCGCCGTCTCACGAAGAGAACCAACCAACACCCACGACGACCGGGCCCGACCCTGACCGGCGCCGGGCGCGTCGTCGCTCGGGTCCTGGCTCGCGTGCTCGCGGGCGGCTGAGCCCTCGGACGACCACAACGGAGAACCGGAGGTCAACCGGTCCCACCAGCCGTCAGAGCCATCGGAGCAGCTATCAGAGCTATTCGAACGACGAAGGCGCTCAGGATCGAGGTCGAACAGATCCATGGCACCTCCTCGCTAGATTCGAAAACTTGTATGAATTCTTTCACCTGCTCATTACCTCCAGCAACCGCGAGAAGCGAATAGTTGGAGCAGCAGGTCAACCCGAAAAAAGGGGCAATAACGCCGAAGGCGCTACTCAGAAAAACGCCGTAAGGCGCTACTCAGAACGCGTCGACGGCGCGTTCGACGGCGGCCATGGCGCGGTCGAGCAGGGCGATGCGGTCGGCGAGCACGTCCTGCATGGGATCACCGGCGCGGATCCTGTCGATGCTGGTGACGTATACGGAACGGTAGGCGGCGACCACCAGGGCGGCCGCGAGCCTCGGGGCCGGGTCGGCCGGGTCGGTTCCGGACGCCTCGGCGAACAGACCGGCGAGCACGCCCTCGAACTCCTCGACCAGTTCCCTCGTCCGGGCCCTGAGTGCGGGCGAGTCCAGGATCACCTGCCAGAACACCTGATATCCGGGGCCGATCCCGCCGAGCGGGTGGCCTTCCCTGAGCATGCGGAGGAACAGCCGGCGCAGCGCGGCGAGCGGGCTCTCCCCCTCGGCCCGTTCCCGTACGGCCCGGGTGACCAGCTCGACCGCCTCCGGGTAGCGGTCGAGGAACAGGTCCTCCTTGCGGGGGAAGTAGTTGAAGACGGTCTTGGTCGAGACTCCGGCCGCCTCGGCGACCTCGGCGACCGTGACGTTGTCGAACCCACGCTGCATGAACAGGCCCGAGGCCACGTCCGAGATGAGCGAACGGGTCTGCCGCTTCTTCCGCTCCCGCAGCCCCAAGGTTTCCGTCACCCGCCTCACTCTAGTTGCTAAAAACTTATAGTGACAGTAAGTTTATAGCAACGGTAACTACGGGGAGGACAGATGTCGTACGACGTCGTTGTGGCCGGCGGGGGACCGGTCGGCCTGATGCTGGCCTGCGAGCTGCGACTGGGCGGGGCGTCCGTCGTGGTGCTCGAACGGCTCACCGAGATCGACCCGACGATCAAGGCGGGAGCGCTGAACACGCCCAGCGTGGAGGCGCTCTACCGGCGTGGCCTGCTGCCGGCGCTCAAGGAGGCCCACGACCGGACGCTGGAGCTGATGGCCACGTTCATGCGGGGGCGGGCTCCCGCCGACGGGCCGCGTCGGACCCCGCCCAGGTTCGCCGGCCACTTCGCCGGGATGATGCTGAGCGCCGATCGGCTGGACGCCGACGACCCGGACCTGTCCGGTCACGGACCGGCCGCCGAGATCGGTCTGGTGTCGCAGCAGCAGCTCGAACAGATCCTCGCCGTACGCGCCACCGAGCTGGGGGTCGAGATGCGGCGCGGTGTGGAGGTGACCGGCTTCACCGACGACGGCGAGCGGGTCACGGTCACCACGACCGGCGGCCCGGTGCACGGCCGCTGGCTGGTGGGCTGCGACGGCGGCAGGAGCACGGTGCGCAAGCTGACCGGCTTCGAGTTCCCCGGGACGGACCCGGAGATCACCGCCTACCAGGCCGTCGCGGAGATGGAGGGCACAGAACACCTCGGCGTGGGCTGGCAGGCCACCCCGACCGGGGTCTACTCCCACGGGCCGGTGCCGGGACGCATCCTCGTCGCGCGCTTCGACGGCGTCGCCCGCAGCGGGGCCGACAGGACCGCGCCGGTGACCCCGGAGGAACTGCAGGACGCGGTCAGGTATGTCACGGGCGCCGACGTGGTCGTCAAGGAGATCAGGACGGCCACCCGGTTCACGGACAACGCCCGGCAGGCGGCGACCTACCGGCTCGGCCGCGTGCTGCTGGCCGGTGACGCCGCCCACGTCCATTCGCCCTTCGGCGGGCAGGGGCTGAACCTGGGGCTGGGCGACGCCGTGAACCTCGGCTGGAAGCTCGCGGCCGTCGTACGAGGGCAGGCGCAGGAAGGGCTGCTCGACACCTACACGCGGGAGCGGCACCCGATCGGCGCCTGGGTGCTCGACTGGACGCGCGCCCAGATCGCCCTGATGCGTCCCGACGCCCACGCGCGGGCGGCGCGGGCGGTGGTCGCCGACCTGATCGAGACGGTCGCCGGCACCACCTACTTCGTCAAGAAGATCTCGGGCGTCTGGCAGCGGTACGACATGCCCGGGGACAGCGGGCATCCCCTGGTGGGACGCAGCGCGCCGGACTACGAGTTCGAGGACGGCTCACGGCTCGCCGATCACCTCCACGACGGGCGCGGCCTGCTCGTCCGCCAGAGCGGATCCAGGCTCGGCGGCACGGTGGTGGACGGCTACGGGGACCGGGTCACCACCGTCACGACGGGGATACGCGACCCGCACGCTCCCGCCGCTCTTCTCGTGCGCCCGGACGGGTTCGTCGCCTGGGCGGAGGACCCGGACGGCGCCGATGCCGAGGGGCTCGCGAACGCGCTGGAGACCTGGTTCGGCGCGCCCGCGGACGTTCCCGCCGCCCTCCGCTGAACCGTTCGCCGGGCACCGTGGATCTTTGGCCAAATCTTTACCCTGGCCGCCCGCCACGCGAGACCCGGATCAAGGCGCTGACCTGCGGTTTCTCCTCCGGGCACACCCCTTAACCCAGCCCCCGCCAAGATGTCTCGTGTCATTTGGTATCAGCCGTGGTCAGCAGCCCCCATCATGTGCTCATGCCCGCTTTTGTCACCCTGTCCGGGCGCTCCGTGCGCCTGGAACCGCTCAGCTTCGCGGTGCTCGACGACCTCGTCGCCGCGGCGAGTGAAGACCGTTCTACGTACGCCTTCACTCGCGTTCCCGCTGGCCGGGATGAGATGGTCTCCTACGTGGAGGCCGCCTTGGCTGAGCAGGCGGAGGGCCGCACGCTGCCCTTCGCCATCCGGTGGCTGCACACCGACCGCGTGGTCGGTGCCACCCGTCTGATGAACCTGGAGTACTGGCAGGGCCCGATGCCCTGGCCACCGGGTACGAAGGGCGCGGTGGGCGAGGTCCCGTCCGTCGCGGACATCGGGTACACCTGGCTCGCCGCGTCGGCCCAGGGCACCGGTGTCAACCGGGAGAGCAAATACCTGATGCTCTCCCTGGCCTTCGAGACCTGGCAGGTTCACCGGATCACCCTCAAGGCAGACGTACGCAACACCCGATCCCGGGCCGCCATCGAGGCCCTCGGCGCGCACCTCGACGGTGTGCGACGAGCGGACAGCCGAGGCGCCGACGACACGGTCCGAGATACCGCCTACTACTCGATCCTGAGTCCCGAGTGGCCCGCCGTACGCGAACGTCTCCGCGTGAGGCTGGGTCTCCTGGAAGCGGCGTCGGAAGCAGCGTGATCAGCCCATAGAAAAGAGCGGCCCGTCCCGGAAGGGACGGGCCGCGTCATGCGGGAGTGCCGGGAGGGGGACGGTCGTCAGGCGTCGTAGCCGAAGTCGTCCTCGTAGGCGTTGTAGATGTCGTGCCAGGAGCCGCACTTCACGGGGAAGTTGCTGTACTGACCGATCTGGCAGACCTTCGCCTGGACCTGGGCGACGTCGTAGCGCCAGAAGTTGATCTGCTTGTAGCCGCCGGCGCCGCAGTACTTGTACGACTTGAAGCTGGAGGACCAGTCGTCCTCGCCGTCGTCCCAGGACGACACGCGGAACTTGATGTACGCGCACTTGCCGCCCTCGCTGTAGGTGCGGTGGTCGTTGTCGTACAGCTTGCCGGTGACGTGGACCCGGTTCGACTCCTCGTCGTCGTAGTTCACGTCGACGTAGCCCTTGGCCTTGGCGAGGTGGTTGGAGGACCAGTAGGTGCCCCACCAGCCGTCGTAGTCCCAGTCGTCGTGGTGGGAGGCGGACGCGGCGGAGGCGGGGGCGGCGTTGGCGGCGGTCGCGAGGGCCGGCAGCCCGAGGGCGGCGACGGCGGCGGCTGCGGCGAGACCGAGGGTGATGGTGCGTCGCATTTCGGTTCTCCTGTTCGAGGACGATCCCCCGATGCGGGGTGCTGTCGGGGTTGCACCTCAGTGATAGGCCCGCCCGCCTGCAACCTGCTTTCAGCGCTCTCTCCGTGGTTTGCAGGCCGCTTTCAAGCACCTGAACGCACACTGAACCGGCGCGCTCGGTCCTACTGCCGCCGAGCGGCACGATCTATCATTTGGTCGGAAATCTTGCCATCGGGAGACAGGTCGACATGCCTGATCACGCCGCCGCGGACGGCCTGCGCTTCGCCGTGCTCGGACCTGTCCTGGCGTGGTGCGACGGCGTGGAACTCGACCTCGGCACGCCCTTGCAACGCTCCATTCTCGCGATGCTCCTGCTGCGGGAGGGCCACGCGGTCACGCCGGACGAGATGATCGACGGCGTGTGGGGCGAGGACGCGCCCCCGCGCGCGCTCGGCGCGTTGCGCACCTACGTCTCCCGCCTGCGCACCGTCCTGGAGCCGGACCGTTCTCCGAGGACCCCGCCGCGGCTGCTGACCTCCGTGGGCCGGGGGTACGCGCTGCGGCTCGACCCCGCCCGCTTCGACCTCGCCGTCTTCGAGCGCGAGTGCGCCGCCGCCGAGTCCGACCGCCGTACGGGCCGGGCCGGGGAGGCCGCCCGGCGGCTGCGCGGGGCCCTGCGCCTGTGGTCGGGCGAGCCGCTCGCCGGCGCGGTCGGCCCGTACGCCGAGCACCAGCGCGACCGCCTGGCCGAGCGCCGGATGAGCGCGGTCGAGACGCTCATGGAACTCGACCTGGAGCTGGGCCGGCACGCGGAGATCGTCTCCGAGCTGGTCGCGCTCGCCGCCGAACACCCGCTGCGCGAGCGGTTGCGCGCCCAGCTCATGCTCGCCTACTACCGTTGTGGCAGGCAGGCCGAGGCGCTGTCGGTCTTCACCGAGACCCGGCAGGCGCTCGTGGAGGAGCTCGGCATCGAACCCGGGGCCGAGCTGGCCGGCCTGCACCGGCGGATCCTCGCCGCCGACCCCTCCCTCGCCCCCACACCCCCTCCCGTACGGCTCTCGCCTCAGGACGTCCACGATGACGCCGCGACGGCCGAGACCGGTCCCGCGATCGAGATGCCGAGACCGGCGCAGCTCCCGGCGGCCGTGCCCGACTTCACCGGACGCACCGGCCTGGTGCGGAGGCTGCTCACGCTGCTCCGCGGGGAGGGGGCGGGAGAGGGCGTGCCGATCGCGGCGATGTCGGGCATCGGCGGCGTGGGCAAGACGACCCTGGCCGTCCACGTGGCCCACCTCGCCCAGGAGCTGTTCCCCGACGGCCAGCTCTACGCCGACCTGCGGGGATACGGCGCCGAGCCGACCGCGCCCGAAACGGCGCTGGTGGCGTTCCTGCGCGCTCTCGGCATCCCGATGGACGTGATCCCCGACGGCCTGGCCGAGCGCTCCGCGCTGTTCCGTTCGCTGCTCGCCGACCGCAGGATGCTGGTGCTGCTCGACAACGCCCGCGACGCCGAGCAGGTCGAGCACCTGCTGCCCGGCTCGGCGGGCTGCGCCGCGATCATTACCAGCCGGGGCAAGCTGGCCGACCTGCCCGCGGCCCGGCTCGTCGACCTCGACGTGATGGAGCCCGAGGAGGCGTTGTCGCTGCTCGCGGCGGTCGCGGGACCCGAGCGGGTGGCGGCGGAACGGGCCGCCGCCATGGACGTGGTCGCCGCCTGCGGCTTCCTGCCGCTGGCCGTGCGGATCGTCGCGGCCAGGCTCGCCTCCCGGCCGTCGTGGACGGTGGCCTCGCTCGTCCCCCGGCTCGCCGACGAGCGCCGCCGCCTCGACGAGATGAAGATCGGCAACCTGGCGGTCTCGGCCACGTTCGCCCTCGGGTACGGCCAGCTCGACGCCCGGCAGGCGCGGGCGTTCCGGCTGCTGTCACTGCCGGCGGGCTCGGGCATCTCGGTCTTCGCGGCGGCGGCCGTGCTCGACCTCACCCCTGCCGAGGCCGAGGACGTGATCGAGTCGCTGGTCGACGCCAGCCTGCTTGAGGCGCCCGCGCCGGGCCGCTACCGCTTCCACGACCTGCTCAAGCTGTTCGCCCGGCGGCAGGCGGAGGACGCCGAGGAGCCCGCGGCCCGCGCGCTCGCCCTGCGGCGGCTGCTGGGCTTCTACCTGGCGTCGGCGGGCGCGGCCCACCGGCTGGCGTACGAGGGCAGCGCGATCGCCGACAACCTCACCGACCTGGGCGTGCGGGGCCATTCCTTCTCCTCGGCGGACGAGGCCGTGGCCTGGTTGTCGGCCGAGGCCGAGGACATGTTCGGAGCCGTGGCCCAGGCGGCTGCGGCCCAGGACGCGTCGGGTGAGGACCTGCTCGCAGCGGCCGACCTGCTGCTGGCGATGGAGCCGCTGCTGGAGTCGGGCACCAACCAGCGAGACTTCGAGCAGCGCACCTCGGCCCTGCTGACGGCGACGCGCCGGGCCGGTGAGCGACGCGGCGAGCTGCGCTGCCGCTACGTGCTGGGCCGGGTGCTGTTCGGCGCGAACCGGCTGGCCGACGCCGAGGCCCATTTCCTCGCCGCGCGGACGCTGGGCGAGGAGACCGGCGACCACATCGTGCTGGGCGAGACGTGCAACGCGCTGGCGGTCGTCGCCGGCCGCCGGCGCCGCCACACCGAGGCGCTCGAATGGTTCGACCGGGCGACCGCGGTCCACCGGGAGACGGGCAACCCCGCGGGCGAGGCGCTGGCGTCGTGCTACTCGGCCCGCGACCACCTGGGCCTCGGGCGGCCGGACGACGCCATCGCGGCGGCCGAGCGCGGGCTGGCGGTCTTCTCCGAGATCGGCAGCGGCGCCGGGATGGCCCGCGCCCGCTACCACCTCGGCAACGTGCTGTCACATGTCGGGCGGCTCAACGAGGCCGTCGTCCACCACGCCGAGTGCCTGGCCTTCTTCCGCGCGAGCAACCAGCGGGTCTGGGAGCAGCGGGTCTGCTACCGGCTGGCCGCCACCTTCATCGCCGCCGGGCGGTTCGCCGAGGCCGCCCGGCACGCCGAGCAGGCGCTGACCGTGAGCCGCGAGATCACCCACCCGTACGGCGAGGCGCAGTCACTGGCCGCCCTCGGCAAGGCCCTCGCGAGCCTCGGGGAGACCGGCCGGGGCAGGGACGCCCTGGTCAAGGCCCTCGACATCTTCACCCGGCTCGGCTCTCCCGAGGCCGACGACATCCGCGCGCTCCTGCGCCAGCAGGTCGAGACCTGAGTCGAACCGCAGGTCGTCGTCGAGCCGGCTCATCCGGACGTGGTTGATCACATCGACCACCGATCTCCGCTTGTGGGGGCTGGAACCGCCCGGCCGGCCGCCTGTCGCCACTGGGGCGCGCAGGGGCCCGGATCCTTCCGGTGCGCCCCGTGGCGACTCGCCGCCTCACGTTGACGACCGGCCGGGCTTCTGCGCGGGCTTCGAACCCCCCCGAAGCCCGCACAGGACCACTGTCGCCCGGGCCGTTCAAACTCCGATCAACGGAGGCTTGCAACCGTCAGGAAGCCCTCGGCGATCAGGGGGCGCAGTGCCCCGGGGGCGTCGCGGAGCACCGCGGCAGGGTCCTCGCCGGTCAGCTCGGCGATCGCGGCGAGCAGCGGGCGCGTGGGCAGATCACCGTCGCACACCCCCGCCAGGGCCGCCTCCACCGTCCCCACGGCGACCGTACGGCGCGCACCCCGGGTCTGCCGCAGGGCGATGCGGGAGGGGTCGTCGGCGCCGGGCGGGCCGACGCGTTCCTCCACGACGCCCTCGGCGACCTTCAGCCGCGCGTCGAGCAGGTCGTCGTCGGACAGTTCGTGGGCGGCGCGCGCCGCGCGCAGGACCTCCTCGACCAGCGCGCCGGACGGCGGCTCGACCGGCTGCGTCATCTCCTCCACCCGCACGAGCGGGCTCAGCGTGCCGGAGTCGTGCAGGGCGATCCAGCCGAAGCCGACGCCGGTCACGTCCATCGACTCGAACCAGCCGAGCCACTCGTCGTAACGCTCCCGGTAGGCCGACGTGCCGTGTTCCGCGGAGTCCCGCAGCCACAGCTCGACGTACTCGGCCGGGTCCTGCACGTCGCGCTGCACCGCCCAGCCGTCGCAGCCGGTCTCCGCGAGCCAGCCGCCCACCCTGTCCTGCCAGTCCTCGCCCTTGACGTGCAGCCAGTTGGCGAGGAAGCGCGCCTGGCCGCCCTGGGCGAGGTGGCGGGGCGTGCGCCGTACGAGGTCGCGGCAGAACTCGTCGCCGCGCCGCCCGGCCTCCCGGTAGGTGTACCTGGCCTCGGGCGCGATGACGAACGGCGGGTTGGACACCACGAGGTCGAACCGCTCGCCGTCCACCGGGTCGTACGTCGAGCCCTCGCGCGCCTCGACGCCGGTCACGCCGGACAGGCCCCAGCTGAGGCGGGCCAGCCGCAGGCCCTGCGGTTCACGTCGGTCGCGACGACGTGCTCCGCCCTGGGCGCCAGGTGCAGCACCTGCACGCCGCAGCCGGTGCCGAGGTCGAGCGCCCGGCCGACCGGGGCGGTCCAGCCGAGCTGGGCGAGGTTGGCCGAGGCGCCGCCCGCTCCCACCACGTGGTCGGTCCGCAGGGAGGGGTCGCCGGGCCGCACCTTGCGGTCGGACACGACGTACGCCGGGTCGCCCGTTCCGGTGTCCCACGGCTGGAGGTGCACGGTGGCCTGCACGGAGTCGCCCAGGCGCACCAGCAGCCCGGCCTCGATGAGGTCCTGCAATGGGAGGTCGGCGGCGGCCAGGCTGACCGGAGCGCCCAGCCACCACAGTCGGATCAGCGTGGCGAGGGGGTCGGCGTCCCTGGTGGCGCGCAGCGCGGGCACGATCTCCTCACGGGCCAGGGCGGAGGCGGCCATGTCGCCCAGCCGCTCACGCACGCCGTCGTTCGTGTAACCGGCCTCCACGAATCTGTCGCGAAGCCGCCGGACCAGGTCAGAAGGGGCGTCCACGCCTCGAATCTATCGCGGGGCTACGGCATCTTGAGGCTGTTCCAGGCGGCCTCGCCCAGCTCGCGGATCTCCTCCTGCGTGGGCTGGTGGGCGCCGCTGAACCACAGGCGGCACATCTCCTGCGCCGGGCCGAGCCACAGCACGTAGCACATGGTGGCGGGGACGGGGCGGAGCACGCCGTCCTTCATGTGCGGCCGCCACCAGTCGGCGACCTGCCGGAAGAACTCGCGTCTCGACTCGGCGACCTCAGGCCCGCCGGGCTCGTTGCGCCGGGGCGGGCGCTCGCTGATCAGCAGGCGGGCGCGCTCGGGGTGCTCGCCGCACCAGGCCATGTGCATGGCGACGATGGCCTCGATGCCGGCCCGGGCGTCCTCGTGGCGGACGAGTTCGCTGACGAAGGCGTCCTGGTACATGTCCAGGATCTCGGCGTAGAGCACGCCGAAGACGTGTTCCTTGCTCGTGAAGTGGTGGTAGAAGCTGCCGACGCTGACGCCGCTCTCCTGCCGGAGGCTGGCCAGGGTGGTGGCCGACACCCCGCTCTGGCTGAACCTGCGCAGGGCGCCCTCGATGATCCTGGCCCTGCCGTCTCGTCCGCTCTTCGCGTTCTTCACATAGTCAATGGTGAACCAACAGAACCTTGTTCTGCAAACGCAAGGTCGGCTTTGATCTCGACGGATGTGCCGTGTGTGTCGATTGTGGCAGAGGGCCAGGCCCTGCGCACCATGGACAGGACCCGCCGGTTCTCCGTCATGACGTCCATGCCGACGACGACCGCGCCGCGTACGGACGCCCGCCGCAGGAGGGTGCGCACGAGCCGCGAGCCCACACCGAGGTTCTGCCACCGGTCGTCCACCACGACCGCGATCTCCGCCTCACCCTCCGCCAGGTGGCTCATGGCGTGCCCGATCACGGCGTCGCCGTGCAGCGCGAGCAGCGCGTCCCTCCTGTCGTCGCGCGCGATCATCGCGCGGATCAGGCTCGCGCTCGGCCGGCCCGGGCCGACGAAGAAGCGGTTCGTCAGCGTGGCCGGCGACAGCCCCTCCAGGAAGAGCCGCACCCGCTCCTCGTCGTCGCCCGGACACGCCGCACGGATGTCCACGATGGGCCTGGCCTGAGTTCCCAACATGGACTCAGCTTCCCCCGAGCCTGCTGAGTCTGTCAAGTAGACTTAGATGCCGGGAGGATGTTGTGGTTACGATGCGCGACATGCGGCGTTACCGGGTGGACAACTGCTCCATCGAGCGAACCCTCGCCGTGCTCGGCGAGAAGTGGACGTTCCTGGTCCTCCGGGAGGCGTTCAACGGCATCCGGCGGTTCGCCGACCTTCAGACGCGCACCGGCGCGCCCCGGCAGGTGCTGAGCGCGCGGCTGTCCCGGCTCGTGGACGAGGGCCTGCTGCGCAAGGTGCCCTACCAGGAGCCCGGCCAGCGCCAGCGCGACGAGTACCGGCTTACCCAGAAGGGCCTCGACCTCTACCCGATCATGATCGCCCTCATGAACTGGGGCGACCGCTATGTGGCCGATCCCGAGGGGCCGCCGGTCGTGGTGACCCACCGCGACTGCGGGGCGCCCGTCGCGCTGCACCTGGTGTGCGAGGAGGGCCACGAGGTCGGCGGCCCGCGCGAGGTGACCCCCCGCCCCGGCCCCGGCGCCCGCCTCAGCACCCCGGCCTGACGGTGAGACCGGTCATGGCGCTGCCTAGGCTGGTGGCGTGTACCGGTTCCTCCTCTCGCGCCGCTGGGTCGGGCTGCACCTGCTCGTGCTCGTGCTGATCCCCGCCTTCTTCTTCCTGGGAAGGTGGCAGTGGGGGCGGTTCGAGGAGCGGTCGGCCGACAGCGCGAGGATCACCGCCAACCTCGCCGCCGCACCGGTGCCGCTCGACCGGCTGGACCGGACCGGCGCGTCCGTGCCGGAGAGGGACAGGTATCGCCTCGTCACCGCCACCGGGCGGTACGACCCCGCCCACGAGCTCGTGGTGCGCAGGCGCACCCTCAACAGCCGCGTCGGGTTCTACGTGGTCACCCCGCTCGTCACGCCGCAGGGCGCCGTGCTGGTGAACCGGGGCTGGGTCCCGGCCGGGGCGACCGCCGACGCCCCGCCGCAGGTGCCCGCGCCGCCCACCGGAGAGGTGACCGTCACCGGACGGCTCCGCCCGGCCGAGACGCAGGACAACACCGGCATCAGGAACCGGCCCGGGCTGCCGTCCGGGCAGATCCTGCTGATCGACACGCCCCGCATCGCCCAGGGCCTGCCGTACGCGGTCTTCGGCGGGTTCGTGGAGCTCACCGCGCAGCAGCCGCAGGGCGGTCCCGCGCCCGAACTCCTGCCCCCGCCGGACGTGGGCGCCGGTGGCGGGCTCAACCTGGCGTACGCCGTGCAGTGGTGGCTGTTCATCGGGATCGCGGTGGGCGGCTGGGTGCTGCTGGTGCGCCGGGAGGCCCGTGACCTCCGGACGGAGCAGGAGTCACAGGATGTGACCGTACGCACCGCAAGGTGAGCGAACGGATACCAACCGGAGACCTCGCAGCTTGTACGGTGTTATCCCTTGGCCCTACCGTTTACTACCGTGACTACGCCGCTGCATCCCGACCCAGAGCCGAGGCGGCGGGACTACGTGATCATCTCGGTCGATGATCACCTGATCGAGCCGGCCGACCTCTTCGAGGACCGCCTCCCGGAGAAGTACAAGGACCTCGCGCCCAAGGTCGTGGAGACCGAGTCGGGCCACCAGGTGTGGCGGTACGGCGGCGCCACCTATCCCTGCGCCGGGCTCGACGTCGGCGCGGGCCTGCCCAAGGAACAGTGGACGCTCGACCCCGTCCGTTTCGAGGACATGCGGCCGGGCTGCTACGACATCGAGGCCCGGATCGGCGACATGGACCGGGCCGGGATCTGGGCGGCCCTGTGCTTCCCCGGCATGCTGGCCAGCCAGGCGGGGGTGGCGTTCGGCCGCACCCGCGACCAGGATCTCGGGCTCGCGCTCGTGCGGGCCTGGAACGACTGGCACGTCGACGTGTGGGCAGGCACCTACCCCGAGCGCATGATCGCGCTCCAGCTTCCCTGGCTCCCCGACCCGGAGATCGCGGCGAAGGAGATCAGGGCCAACGCGTCACGCGGTTTCAAGGCCGTCGTCTTCCCCGAGTTCCCCACCCGGCTGCGCCTTCCGTCCATCCACAGCGGCCACTGGGACCCGTTCTTCGCCGCCTGCGAGGAGACCGGGACGGTCGTGTGCCTGCACACCGGCGCGTCCTCCTGGGCGCCGGTGCCCTCGCCGGACACCCCGGTCGAGGCGATCACCACGCTGATCCCGGCGAGCGCGATGTTCGCCTGCGCCGACTGGCTGTGGTCGGGGGTGGCGCTGCGCTTCCCCAAGCTGCGCATCCTCATCGTGGAGGGCGGCGTCGGGTGGCTGCCGATGCTGGCCGAGCGGGCCGACTACGCGCTCGACCACCCGGTCGCCGGCGAGCCGAGCTGGGAGGGCGGCCTCAAGCCCAGCGAGGTGCTGCGGCGCAACTTCTTCTTCGGCACGCTCGACGACAGCGCGCTGAGCTCGGTACGGCTCGCCGTGGGCATGGAGCGCGTGCTGCTGGAGGCCGGCTACCCGCGCGCGGAGTCCACCTGGCCCGACACCCAGCGCGCGGTGGCCCGCAACCTCGGCAGCCTGCCGCCCGCCGACATCGCCAGGGTCTCGTACGGCAACGCCGCCCGCCTGTTCGGCCACCCGCTGCCCTCGCGGGCCTGGCTGCGGCAGGAGCAGCTCTAAGGCAGCCGGGGGACGCTGTCGATCAGCCGTCGCGTGTAGGGGTGGCGGGGAGCGCCGAGCACCTGGGCGGTGTCGCCCCGCTCAACGATCCGGCCCCGCTCCAGCACGGCCACCTCCTGGCAGAGGGCGGCCACCACGGCCAGGTCGTGCGACACCATCACGACCGTGAGCGCTCGGGTCTCCCGAAGCTCGTGCAGCAGGTCGACGATGCGTACGCGGGTGGAGACGTCGAGCGCGCTGACCGGCTCGTCCGCGAGCAGCACGCGGGGCTCGCACACGATCGCCCGCGCGATGGCGATGCGCTGCCGCTGCCCTCCCGAGAACTCCTGCGGATAGCGGCTCGCGGCGTCCTCGGGCAGTCCGACCGCGTCCAGGGCCGCCGCGACGCGGGCGGCCATGTTCTCCCTGAGGCCCAGCGAACGGAGGGGTTCCGACACGATCCTGCCCACCCGCTGCCGGGGGTCGAGGGACGAGTACGGGTCCTGGAACACCGTCTGCACGCCGCGCCGGAACTCCCGCATCAGGGCCCGGTCGCGCGGCGCGAGATCCCTGCCCTCGTAGAGGACCTGTCCGCTCGTCGGCCTGGCCAGCCCGAGCAGCAGGCGCTGCAGCGTGGTCTTGCCCGCGCCCGACTCTCCCACCAGCGCGAGGCTGCGTCCGGGGGTGACGGCGACCGAGACGTCCGTGAGCACGGGGGCCGAGCGGCCGTAGGCGAAGCCGGCGTCCCGCACCTCCAGGATGGGCCGGGTCATGGCGCCCTCCAGTCGTCGAGCACATCGTCGAGGGCGCTGTCGAGCCGCCGCGCGCTGCCCACCAGCTGCCTTGTGTACGGGTGGCGCGGCGCGTTGACGACATCGTCGATGCTCCCGGACTCCACCGCCGCGCCGTCCTTCAGGACGATGACGCGCTCGGCGATGCGCGAGACGACCGCCAGGTCGTGGCTGATGAACAGCAGTGCCATCCCCCTTTCCCGCACCAGGCCGTCGAGCAGCGCGAGGACGTCGGCCTGCACGGTGACGTCCAGGGCGGTCGTGGGCTCGTCCGCGATGAGCAGAGCGGGGTCGCAGGCGAGGGCCATGGCGATCGCCACCCGCTGACGCTGGCCGCCGGAGATCTCGTGGGGGTACGCCCGGGCGATCCGCTCGGGATCGGGCAGTCGCACCTCCTCGAGCGCGGCCGTCACCGCCGCGTCCAGGGCCCGTCCGCGCAGGCCCCTCCTGCGCCGGAGCGGCTCGGCCACCTGACGGCCCACGCGCATGAGCGGGTCGAGGGCGGTGAGCGGCTCCTGGAAGACCGTGCTCGTCGCCCGGCCGCGCAGCGAGGTGAGCCGCCGCTCCCCCGCCCCCACGACCTCGGTGCGGCCGAGCCCGGGCGCGTCGAACACGACACTGCCCGAGACGGTCATGCCGGGAGGCGTGAGTCCCGTGATCGCCAGGGCGGTCATGGACTTGCCCGATCCCGACTCCCCGATCAGGCCCAGCCGCTCGCCCGCGTCCAGCGTGAACGACACGTCCGAGACGAGGTCGCGGCCCTCGGGGCTCCGCACGTGCAGCCCCGCCACGGCGAGAAGGGTCACCCGATCCCCTGTCACCTCGTCCTCCTCCGGGTCGGGTCGGCCACGTCGCGCACGCCGTCGGCGATGAGGTTGACGCCGACGACGAGGACGACGAGCAGGACGCCGGGGGCGATCACCCCCGCCGGGGCGATGAACACGCTCGCCTGGGCCTCCTGGAGCATCCGCCCCCAGGAGGCGTTCGGGGGCGGCGCGCCCAGGCCGAGATAGGACAGGCTCGCCTCTGCCAGGACGGCCAGCCCGAACTGCAGCGCCAGGTTGACCGACAGCGTCGGCCAGATGTTCGGCAGCACGTGTTCGAGGATGATCCGGGGCCAGGACGTCCCCGAGGTGCGCGAGGCCGTGATGAAGTCCTGGGCCAGGACGCGCTTGACCAGCACCCGGGTGAGCCGGGCCACGATCGCCGACATCGCCAGCCCGATCGCGATGACCGCCGAACCGAGCGACGCCTCTCGCGCGGCGGTCACGAGCATGGCCAGGAGCACGGTCGGGAAGGCGATGAGGATGTCCAGGAGGGCCGAGATCGTGTCGTCGAGCCAGCGGGTGGCGAAGCCGGCGGCGAGGCCGCCCGCCAGGCCCACGAGCCCGCCGATCAGCACCGACCCCGCTCCCGCCTCCAGGGCGACCCTCGCACCGATCATGAGCTGGGTGAGCAGGTCCCTGCCGAGCTTGTCGGTCCCGAGCAGGTGAGGCAGGCCCGGGGGCATCAGCCGGTCGCCCGAGGTGTCGTCCGGCGCATAGGGCAGCCAGAAGAACGACAGGACGGCCACGGCGAGGACGAGACCGGCGAGGACGCAACCGGCGATCAGCGTCGCCGACCGGGGGACGCGGCGGCGCGTGGTCAGCGTGGTCATGCGCCGTCCCCGGAGAGGTTCCCGCCGAGCGAGCGGCGCAGCCGCGGATCGATGAGCCGCTGGACGAGGTCGGCCGCGAACCCGATGAGCAGCACGGCGAACGTGCTCACCACCAGGATCCCCTGGATGACCGGATAGTCGTGCTGCGCGAAGCCCTTCACGAGCATGCCGCCGAGCCCCGGCAGCGCGAACACGCTCTCCACCACGACCGCGCCGAGGAAAGTGGTGGCGAGCTCGATGCCCAGGATCGAGACGACCGGGACCACCGCGTTGCGCAGGCCGTGCCGCCACATCGCCCCGATGAACGACGAGCCGAGCGCCCGCGCCGTACGCAGGTAGTCGCTGCCCAGCACGTCGAGGGTGGCCGACCGGACGTAGCGGATCAGGGAGGCCGACATGACGAGGGCGATCGTGACGACCGGCAGCGTCAGCGAGGTGAGCGCGTCGCCCGGGTTCGCCCAGTCGTCCTGGGGGAACCCTCCGGCCGGCAGCACGCCGAGGTGGAGCGAGAACACCGTGATCAGCAGCATGCCCACCCAGAAGACGGGCACCGCGATGCCGAGTTGCGACAGCGCGCTGAGCACCGAGCCATACCAGGTGCCCGCCCGGTAGGCCGCGACGAAACCGACCGGTACGGCGATCACGACGGCCAGCAGGAAGGCGAGCAGGGTCAGCGGAACCGTCACGACGAGGCGGGCGGCGATCTCGGGGCCCACGGGAAGCGTGCTGACGAACGAGGTGCCGAGGTCCAGCCTCGACATCTCGCCGAGCCACGAGACGAACTGCACGGGCAGCGGCCGATCCGTCCCGATCTGGTGACGGGCGGCCGCGACCTGCTCCGGGCTCGCCCCGACCGACAGCAGCGCGTTGGCGGGGTCGCCCGGAAGCAGGCGCAGCAGCAGGAACAGCACCACGGCGGCCAGGAACAGCGAGACGACGAGGAACGCCGTCCGGCGCAGCAGATAAACGGTCATGAGGACGTCGCGGACGCGGGCGTCAGCCCCGGCCGCCGCTCTTCTTGATGCCGTACGCGTAGAACTGCGAGTTCAGGCCGTTCACGGGGTAGCCCGACAGCGACGAGGACGCCACGACGATCTGCGGATAGAGGTAGAGCCAGTCGCTGGCCGCGTCGGCGGCGATCTGCTGGTTGACCTTCTTGAGCAGCTCCGTCTGCCCGTCGGCCGTGTCGGACTGCTCGGCCTGCTCGACCCACTTGGTGACCTGCGGGTTGTCGTAGCCCCAGTAGAAGTCGGGGTTGCCGTACCAGACCACGTCGCGGTCGTTGACGTGCTCCTGCAGCGTCGCCGCGAAGTCGCGGTTCTTGTAGACCTTGGTGTACCACTCGTCGGCCGTGATGACGTTGATGTTCACGGTGATCCCGACCTTCGCCAGTTCCGACTTCACGAACGTCGCGACGGTGGGGTGGGGGTCGTAGTTCGGCGTGTCGAGCGTGAAGGAGAAGCCGCTCCCGTAGCCCGCCTCGGCGAGCTCCTTCTTCGCCAGGTTGGGGTCGTACGGGTTGACCGAGGTGAGGTCCTCGTACCAGGGGTCGGTGGGCGGCACCATCGAGCCGATCAGCGTGCCGTACTTGCCCCAGATCGAGCTCAGCAGCTTCTTGTTGTCGATCGCCGAGGTGATCGCCTTGCGGACGAGCACCTTGTCGAAGGGCGCCTTGCGGTCGTTGAACGCCAGCAGCAGCTTGGTCGTCGACTGGCCGTTGTTGACCTTGTAGTCCCCGTTGTTCTCGAAGTTCGCCAGCGCGTCGGGGCTCTGCTCGCTGGTCACGACGTCGACCGCCTTGGTCAGCAGGGCGTTGTTCAGCGCGGTGGCGTCGGTGAAGTAGTGGAACACGACCTGCTTGTTGGTCGCCGGGGTGCCCCAGTAGCCGGGGAAGCGCTCGAGGGTGAGCGAGGAGCCGCGCTTCCAGGTCCCCAGCGTGTAGGGGCCGGTGCCGTCCTCCGTGGTCGTCAGGCTCTTGGCCTGGGAGTTGACGATCCACACGTAGCTGAGGTTGTAGACGAGCGAGATCGACTTGCTGGAGAGCTTCACCGTGACCGTGGAGTCGTCCGGCGTGTCGATGCTCTTGATCACGCCGAGGCTGCTCTTGCGGGCCGACTGGGAGTCGGGACCGGTGACCTTCTCGATGCTGTACTTGACGTCGGCCGAGGTGAGCGGCTTGCCCGAGTGGAACTTCACGCCGCTCCTCAGCGTGAAGGTGTACGTGAGTCCGTCCTTGCTCACCGTGTGGTCCTTCGCCAGCAGGCTCTCGACCTTGCCGTCGTCGGTGAGCCTGAACAGGCTCTCGTAGACGTTGCCGTTGAACGCCTCCGTCACGCCCTGTCCGCCCCCGGCCGTGTTGTCGAGGTTCTGCGGCTCGTAGAGCGACCCGATCTCGATCGTCGCGTCCGGGTCGTACGCCGCCGTCGCCCCGGCGCCGCCCGTGGAGGCGGAGGACCCGGCCGAGCCGGAGGAGCCCGACCCGCACCCGGTGAGGGCGAGCGCGAGCACGAGTGCGGCGCCGATCAGCGACGTCGTCTTGCTGTTCACTGTTTCTCCTGGTCGGCGGGGTGATCAGTACGGCCGGAAGCCGTCGCGGAAGACGGGGAGCTTCTCTCCCGCCTCGACAGGCACGTCCAGCCGGTTCCGCGGGGGCGGCAGCGGACAGTTGTAGAAGGGCGAGAAGGCGCACGGCGGCGCGAAGGCGCGGTTGAAGTCGAGGACGACGCGTCCGCCGGGCTCGGGCTCCACCGTCAGGAACCGCCCGCCGCCGTACGTCGCCGAGCCATTGGTGCGGTCGCCCACGACGAGGAGCAGCGTCCCCTCGTCGTCGAAGGCGGCCAGGTTGTACGGCGTGCCGTCGAGCGTGAAGGTGATGTCGCCGGGAACGACGTGCTCACGGGTGCCGCCGGCGTCGCGGGCGTGCTCGAAGGGCAGCAGCCGCGCGTCGGACACCGGCGTGAAGACCGCCTCGATCACCCACTCGGGGGCGAACGGGAAGACGTCGATGGTCTTGAAGTGGCGGATGGCGGGCGCGTCCGCGTCCCACAACCGGATGCCGTGCTCGGGCTCGCCGGTCGTGATGTGGGTCCGCTCGATCCTCGTGGCCGTGACGCTCGGCGGCCGGCCGGCGAGGGCGTCCTCCGGGGACACCTCCTCGCCCGGGGCCGGCCACAGGGTCTCCACCAGAGCCAGGTTGCCCCGCGGGGCTCGTACGGAGGCCAGCCGCTCCGCCCGCCACGCCTCCCACCCGGCGCGGGCGGCTTCGATCGTGGCTGCGGAGGCGCGTAAAGACATGGCGGTAATGCTCGTTTCGGTCGTTCGCTAAGATCAGCACCGTTGGCGATGTTTGAGCATTACCCTACAGATTAGGTAGGATTTGCGCCAATTGATCAGTCGCCTGTTGATCACTTGACGGTCGCCCGCGGGTTCCTCTCCCACTCGACGAACTGGCCGCTCTCGCCCAGCAGCGCGGTCGCCAGCCACAGGAACACGCCGAAGTCGTCGACCACGCCGATACCGAGGAGGAAGTCGGGGACCACGTCGATGGGCGACACGATGTACGCCACGGCCATGCCGAGCATCGCGATCTTGCCCTTGGTCAGGCCGGGGTAGTCGCCCTTCACCGCGGCGCGGAGCATCCGCGGCACGGCCCGCAGCCGGGCCCCGAGTCCCGGCGAGCCGGGCTTGGAGACCTCGCGGTAGGCGCGCCAGGTGGCCGCCGCACGTCCTGCCTTCACCATGAGGACACCTCCAGGGGGAGACCTCTGCCCGCTTTGCCCTCTGGTTAACGTACGGCGACGCCCGGCCGGTTCCTCAGCCTCCCGCCATGGGGTGCTCGAACGGCTGTGCCGCCTCGATCTGCGACGCTACCCGGATCAGCAGGTCCTCCCGGCCGGCCGCGGCGACGAGCTGGACCCCCACAGGCAGCCCGGCGGCCGTACGGTGGAGCGGCAGCGAGATCGCGGGCTGACCGGTGGAGTTGAAGGGCGAGGTGTAGGCGGCGCCGGCACCCGCTCGCTCCAGGCTCGGCCACAGGTCGTCGTCGCTGATCCACCCGAGGGGATAGGGCGCCACCGGAACCGTCGGCGTCAGCAGCAGGTCGAACCCGCCCGTCCACCAGGTCGCCATCCGCCTGCGGTGCGCGTTCATCGCGCGCAACGCGCCGAGGTAGTCCGTCGCGGTCATGGCCCGGCCGCCCTCGATCATGAGCCGGTTGCGCGGCTCCAGTTCGTCCGGCTCGACCGGCCTGCCGCGCTCGGCCGCGAGGGCCTCCAGTTCGGCCGCGACGTTCGCCGCCACCAGCGTGCCGTAGTGCCGGGGGAACTCGGCGTCGGCCAGCGCATCGGGGTGGCCGGGCGTCACGTCGTGGCCGAGCGACTCCAGCAGACCTGCGGCCCGCGTCACCGCGGCGGCCACGTCCGGGTCCTGCGGCAGGTCGCCGCGCGGATGGACGGCGACGAAGCCGATCCGCAGCCTGCCGGGGTCCGCGCCCACCTCTCCGGCGAGCGGGCCGGGCAGCGCGGGCGCGGCGTAGGGGTCGCCAGGCGCCGTCCCGGAGATCACGTCCAGCAGCGCCGCCGTGTCACGCACGGTCCGGGTCACCACGCCCTCCACCGACAGGCCGCCCCACGACTCTGCCGCGTACGGGCCGAGGCTGGTGCGCCCTCTCGTGGGCTTGAGCCCGACCAGCCCGCACAGGCTCGCCGGGATGCGGATCGATCCGCCGCCGTCGCTCGCGGTCGCCACCGCCACTATGCCGGCCGCCACGGCCGCCGCCGAGCCGCCGCTCGACCCGCCCGCCGAGAAGGCCGGGTCGTACGGGTTGCGGGTCGGCCCGAACGCGGCGGGCTCTGTCGTGATCGTCGTCGCCAGCTCGGGCACGTTGGTGCGGCCGAGGACGACGAACCCGGCCCGGCGCAGCGCCGCGACGCTGTGGGAGTCCTCCTCGATCCGCACGCCGTCGTAGATCTTCGATCCGGCGCCGTACGGGTCGCCGGCCGACCGCCAGCCGATGTCCTTGAGCAGGATCGGCACGCCCCGGAAGGGGGCGTCGGCCGGGATGTCGCCGGCCTCGGCCAGCGCCTGCGCGAACCGCCGGTGGACCACCGCGTTGCACCGGCCGTCCACGGCCTCGATCCGGGCGATCGCAGCCTCGACCGCCTCTCTCGGGGACACCGCGCCGGTGCGCACCGCCTCGGCCTGTCCGATCGCGTCCAGCGACACAAACTCGTCCATGGGCCATGGTGGGGCGACCCGGGCGGGCTTGCGGGAGCGGTGTCCCGGTCAGCGGAACGGCGTCAGGCGCCCGGCGCGAGCGCCCGTACGGTGTCGGCGAGCGGCAGGTCTCCGCCCGGCAGCGGGGCGAGCACGGGCGTGTCCAGCCCGGCGGCCACGTACTCCCGCACCCGGGCCCGGCAGGTCGCCGCGTCCCCGTGCACGACGAGGTCGTCCACGACCTCGTCGGGGATCGCCTTCAGCGCGGCCTTCCGGTCTCCGGCCGCCCACGCCTCCTGCATGGGCCGCAGCAGTTCTCCCCGGCCCAGCCACTCGTGGAACGCCGCGTACACCGGCACGGTGAGGTAGGCGGCAAGCAGCCGGCGGCCGATCTCGCGCGCCTTCGCCGCGTCCTCGGTCACGACGACGAAAAGCCGCGCGATCAGCTCGGTCTCCGGCCCCAGCTCGCCCCGCACCTTCCGTACGTCTCCTGGCGAGAGCCAGTTGGTGATGGCGCCGTCGGCCTCGCGGGCGGCCAGGCGGAGCATCCCGGGCCGCAGCGCGGCGAGCACGATCTTCGGCGGCGTCGCGGGGGCCTTCTCCAGCCGGAAGCCCTTCACGGCGAAGGTCTCGTAGCTCTCGGTGACCTTCTCCCCGGCCAGCGCCGGCCGCAGGAAACGCAGGGTGTCGCGGACCCGCGCGTACGGCTTGTCGAACTCGCCGGCGTTCCAGTTGCCCACGATCACCGGGGACGACGCGCCGATGCCCAGCACGAACCTGCCCGGGGCGAGGTCCGCCAGCGTGGCCGCGGACATGGCCAGCAGGGCCGGGCCGCGGGTGTAGACGGGGACGATCGCGGTGCCCAGGCGCAGGGACGGCGCCCACTCGGCCGCCAGGGCCAGCGGGACGAACCCGTCCGTGCCGCCCACCTCGGCCGACCACGCGTCGGTGTAGCCCAGCGCGGGCAGCTCGGTGACGAGCTCCCTCGACTCGACCGGCGTCTGCCCGAAGAACGGAATCGTCATGCCCCAGCGGTCCACGGCCACCCCTTCCAAGGTCTCGACCCCGACCATACCAACCGGCCGGTATGGAGTCGCGGTCACGCCCGAAGTTCGTGGACCACCTCGATGACCTCCCTGGCCACACCCTTGATGCCGGGCAGATGCGACAGGCCGACCAGCCGGTCGACGAGCGGGACGACCCGGTCGATCAGCCGGTAGGTGCGCGCGCAGCCGGGCGAGTTGTCGTGGACCCAGAACAACACGACCCCCATCCACAGCAGCCACAGCAGCTCGGGAAGCTCCTCGCGCAGTTCGTCGTCCATACGCCCGGCCGATCCCTCGACCACCTCCCGGTAGAGCGCGATGGCCGACTCGCGGGCGGGCGCCGACTCGGCGCTGAACGGGCTCAGGGGATTGCTGGGCTCCGCCGCGTGCTTGAAGAACTTCACCGCGAACTCGTGGTAGGGCTCGGAGATCCGCACCCATTCCCGCAGCACACCCCCGAGCCGTCCGGCGAAGGACCGCTCGGCGGCGAACACCTCACGGCACGCCGCCTCGTGCGTCGCCTGTGCCCGGTCGTAGTACGCCTGGACCAGCTGCTCCTTGGACCTGAAGTAGTAGTAGGCGTTGCCCACCGACACGCCCGCCTCGGCGGCGATGGCACGCATCGTGGTCGCCTCGTACCCCCGATCCCTGAACAACCGGAGGGCCGTCTCGACGATCAGCTCCCGTGTACTCTCGGCCACGCTCGTCACTGTACGGCTCGGGCCCTCATCCGGTCATGAACCGACAAGATGATCCACGAGTCGCGGCAAACCGCCTCGTGGCAGCGGGCGGACCGGCCTCCGCGTGTGGCATTGAAGACCTCAGCCCCCGTCGTCGACCGAGGAAACGAGGCACGTGGACGTCCGTCCGTCAAGGCGGGGGCTGGCCGGCATCGGCACCGCCGTCCTGATCTCCCTGCCCATGCAGCACGGCAGGGATCCCGTCCCACCGCCGTCCCCGGCTCCCACGGCCGCTCCCGCCATCGAGGCGAGCGGGGAGGCGAGCGGTGCGGTCTCCCTCCCGCCGCTGCTGGCCGGCACGTTCATCGCCACGGTGAAGACCTGGGACACCACGGCGGCCGACGAGCGGATCGGCCACGCGCGGGCGGCGAGCCTGCTGCTGGACGCCGGGGTGCGCTGGAAGTCGACCGGAGACTGCGGCGACCGCCGCCGCCCGTACTGCACGTCGCTGGAGGCCATCCGCTACGGCACGCTGATGCGCACCATCGACCTGCGGCGCGACAGCGGCTGCCCGGTGACGGTCACCGGCGGCACCGAGGCCGGACACGCGGACGGCCGCTACAGCCACGGCAACGGCTACAAGGTGGACCTCGCGCACAACCGGTGCCTCGACGCGTACGTCACCCGGACCTACCGCTACTGGCGCACGCGTGGGGACGGCGCCGCCTTGTATCGCCCACCGTCTCGACCCGGACCCGGACCGGGATCCGGAGGCCGGGCCCGACGCGTGGTTCGCCGTGTGGGCGGACGAGCCCACCCACTGGGACGTGCTGTTCAGGTGACCCTTTACGCGAACTCGGTCGCGACCAGCGCGGCGATCTCGGCGGTGTTGAGCGCGGCGCCCTTGCGCAGGTTGTCGCCGCACAGGAACAGGTCGAGCGTGTTCGGGAAGTCGAGCGCCTGGCGGATCCGGCCGACGTAGGTCGGGTCGGTCCCGACGACGTCCGCCGGCGTGGGGAACACGCCGTTCGCGGGGTCGTCGAGCACCACGACGGTCGGCGCGGCGTCCAGGATCGCCCGGGCGCCCTCGACCGTGACCTCCCGCTCGAACGTCGCGTGGACGGCCAGCGAGTGGGTGGTCACCACCGGAACGCGGACGCAGGTCGCCGAGACCTTCAGGTCGGGGATGCCGAGGATCTTGCGCGACTCGTTGCGGACCTTCAGCTCCTCGGACGTCCAGCCGCCGTCCTTGAGCGAGCCCGCCAGCGGCACCACGTTGAGCGCCAGCGGAGCGGGGAACGGCGAGTCGGCCAGGTCGGGCACGGCCTTGCGCACGTCGCCCGCCACGGTGCCCATCGTCCGGTCACCGGCGACGGCCTCGATCTCCGCGTACAGCCGCTCGGGGCCGGCCACCCCGGCGCCGGACACCGCCTGGTAGGAGGCGACGACCAGCTCGCGCAGGCCCCACTCGCGGTGCAGGGCGCCCATGGCGGCCATCATCGACAGTGTCGTGCAGTTGGGGTTCGAGATGATCCCCTTGGGCCGGTTGCGGGCCTGCTCGGGGTTGCACTCGGGCACCACGAGCGGCACGTCCGGGTCCATCCGGAAGGCGCCCGAGTTGTCCACGGCCACCGCACCGCGCGAGGCGGCGATGGGCGCCCACTCGGCGGACACCTCGTCCGGCACGTCGAACATGGCGATGTCGACGCCATCGAACGCCTCCGGCGACAGCGCCTGGACGACGACGTCCTCGCCGCGCACGCTCAGCACCTTGCCCGCCGAGCGCGGCGACGCGATCAGCCGGATCTCGCCGTACGCGTCGGACAGGTCGCGGCGGTTGGTCAGGATCTCGAGCATGACGGTGCCGACGGCACCGGTCGCGCCGACGACGGCGAGGGTGGGCTTGCGGCTCATCGTCCGGTACCTCCGTACACAACGGCCTCGACCTGGTCGGCGTCGAGGTCGAACGCGCGGTGGGCGGCGGCGACCGCGGTGTCCACCTCGTTCTGCCCCACGACGACGAGATCCGGATCTCCGAGGTCGAGATCATCTCGATGTTCACCCCGGCGTCGGCCAGCGCGCCGAAGAACTTGGCGGTGACACCCGGGTGCGAGCGCATGCCCGCGCCGACCAGGGAGACCTTGCCGATCTGGTCGTCGTACAGCAGCGACTCGAAGGCGACCTGGTTCTGGATCTTCTTCAGCGCCGTGAGGGCCGTCTGGCTGTCGTTGGCCGGGAGCGTGAAGGAGATGTCGGTGCGCCCGGTCGCCGCGGCCGACACGTTCTGCACGATCATGTCGATGTTGATCTCCGCGTCCGCCAGCGTGCGGAAGATGGCGGCGGCCTCGCCGACCTTGTCGGGCACCCCGACCACAGTGATCTTGGCCTCGCTCCGGTCGTGCGCGACCCCGGAGATGATGGGCTGCTCCACTTCGGTTCCTTCGCTGTAGGGGTCGGAGACGACCCAGGTGCCTTCCCTCGTGCTGAACGAGCTTCTGACGTGGATGGGCAGGTCGAACCTGCGGGCGTACTCCACGCAGCGCAGATGCAGGATCTTGGCGCCGCAGGCCGCCATCTCCATGGCCTCCTCGTAGGAGATCCGCGGGATCTGCCGTGCCGTACGGACGATGCGGGGATCGGCGGTGTAGATGCCGTCCACGTCGGTGTAGATCTCGCAGACGTCCGCGCCGAGCGCCGCCGCGAGAGCGACGGCCGTGGTGTCGGAACCACCCCGGCCGAGCGTCGTGATGTCCTTGCTGTCCTGGGAGACGCCCTGGAATCCGGCCACGATCGCGATCTGGCCGGAGGCGACGGCCTCCTGGATGCGGCCGGGCGTCACGTCGATGATGCGCGCCTTGCCGTGCGTCGAGTCGGTGATGACACCGGCCTGCGAGCCGGTAAAGCTGCGCGCCTCGTGACCGAGGTTGGCGATCGCCATCGCGAGCAGCGCCATCGAGATCCGCTCACCGGAGGTCAGCAGCATGTCGAGCTCGCGGCCGGGCGGCAGCGGCGACACCTGCTGGGCCAGGTCGAGCAGCTCGTCGGTGGTGTCGCCCATCGCGGAGACCACCACGACGACGTCGTTGCCCGCTTTTTTCGTCGCGACGATCCGCTGGGCGACCCGCTTGATGCAGGACGCGTCGGCTACGGAGGAACCACCGTACTTTTGCACAACGAGCGCCACTGGAATCTCCAACGAATCAGGACGTGGAGCTCACAGTGTACTTGGACGCCCCAAAGCGAGACCGGACGCGACCAGCATGTGGACGCCCCGCCGCCTGATCAGACCGTCGTGCCCTCTTCGACGACATCCAGTCTGGTGTGCGCGACCAGCGCCTGCAGAGCCCGCAGCGCCGCGCCCGCGTGGTTGCCCCAGGTGTTGAAGTAGGAGTACTGCCACCACCACAGCGCCTCGAGCGGACGGCCCGCCTGGTAGTGCCGCAGCCCGTGGATGAGGTCGGCCGCCACCGCCGTGAGGTCGTCCGACAACCGGTACGGGGTGACCACGGTGTCCTTGTAGGGGTCGAACACCTCGGCGTAGTCGTCCACCGGGCCGAGGCGGGCGGCGAGAGCCGTACGGAGGGGGTCGATGTCGGGGTCCTCGCTCAGCGCGGGTTCGACGTTGCCCTGCAGGATCACGTCCTGGGCGGCCCCGAGCTGGGTGCCCGCGAGGCTGACCTGGGCCACCTCCACCAGGAGCAGCGGCAGCGTGGCATCGCCGCCCTCACCGCCGGCCAGGCGGGTGAGGCCGTCGATGAAGTTCTGCGCGTGTCCTGCGACGCGTGCGGCCAGGTCGTTCCACTCGTCAGACATCCAGCAGCCTCCGTCCTTCGAAAGCGCGGCCCAAAGTGACCTCGTCGGCGTACTCGAGATCACCGCCCACAGGCAGACCGCTGGCCAGTCGGGTCACTTTCAATCCCAGGGGCTTGACGAGCCTGGCCAGGTAGGTGGCCGTCGCCTCGCCCTCGAGGTTCGGGTCGGTCGCGAGGATGAGCTCGGTCACCTGGCCGTCGGCCAGCCTGGTCATCAGCTCGCGGATCTTCAGGTCGTCCGGGCCGACGCCGTCGATCGGGCTGATCGCCCCGCCGAGCACGTGGTAGCGACCGCGGAACTCACGGGTCCGCTCGATCGCCACCACGTCCTTCGACTCCTCGACCACGCAGATCACGTGCGGATCGCGCCGCTGGTCCCGGCAGATCCGGCACTGGTCCTCTTCGGCTACGTTTCCGCACACGCGGCAGAAGCGCACCTTCTCCTTCACTTCGAGCAGCGCGTGCGCGAGCCGCTTGACGTCGGCCGGATCGGCCGCGAGGAGGTGGAACGCGATCCGCTGCGCGCTCTTGGGACCGACGCCGGGCAGCAGCCCGAGCTCGTCGATCAGGTTCTGGACGACCCCTTCGTACATGCTCTAGAACCCCGGCAGCTGGCCGCCGAGGCCGCCCCCAAGTCCCTGCGCGAGCGGGCCCAGCTTCTCCTGCTGCAGCTCCCCTGCGGCGCGTACGGCGTCCCGCACGGCGGCGAGCACGAGGTCCGCGATCGTCTGCGCGGTCTCCTCCGGGTCGCTCGCGTCGATGGCCAGCGGGCTGATCTCGAGCTCGAGAAGCTCGCCGCTGCCGTTCACGGTGGCGACGACCAGGCCGCCCCCGGCACTGCCCTCGACCTCGGCGTCGCTGAGCTCCTGCTGCGCGGTGACGAGCTGCTGCTGCATCAGCTGAGCCTGCTCCAGCAACTGCTGGAGGTTGACATCCCCTGGATTCACGATGGTTGCGCTCCTCAGCGTCCAGCGACATGTTCGTCGCGACGAGCCTACGGCGTCCGCCCCGGTTTCCGCACCGGCGCGGCGTGCGTGTTCCGCGCCGGGTCGCGGGCGACGGACACCGGTTACCCCACCAGTCTCCGTCCATGCGGCGGCCGTCCCTCGGGCGGGGAAGGCGCTCAGGAATGATCGATTTCCTCGATGACGCGGCCGCCCAGCTCGCGCTGGATCAGGGCCATGCCGGACAGCTCGCTGACGTCCGCGTCGTCGTCGTTGAGCGGGTCGACGTCGTCGTCCGGACGGGCGGCCCCGCCCGTACGGCCGGGCACCGTCTCCGGCCAGGCCTGCCGGGGACCGGTCTGGGCGGCGGCCCTGGCCGCGGAGCGCGCGGCGGCAAGGCCGGGGCTCGGCGTGGATCGCGGGGCCGGGGACGGCGCGTCGTAGTCGTCCGACGGCGCGTCGGGCCACGACTCGTCGGTCGTCCCTCCGGACGGCACGGTGGGGGACACCGCGGGCGCGGCGGCCTTCCGCTCCGGAGCCGGGGCGGCCTTGGGAGCGGCCGGGG
>NZ_MWJN01000118.1:0-27674 GCF_002027145.1 Microbispora sp. GKU 823
TCCAAGCTCGTCGACCGCTTCGTGCAGAACCTCCGCCGGGTCGCCGGGTACGACGTGCAGTACTTCGCCACCGTCGAGCCACAAAAGCGGCTCACCCCACACCTGCACATGGCGATCCGCGGCACGCTCCCGCGTGCGGAGCTGCGGCAGATCATCGCCGCCACGTACCACCAAGTGTGGTGGCCCTCGACCGATGAAATCCGCTTCGAGGGAGACCACCTGCCGGTCTGGGAGGACGGGGCCGGCTACCTCGACCCCGCCACGGGAGAGCTCCTGCCGACCTGGGAACAGGCCCTCGACGCCCTCGACCAGGACGACGAGGCCGAACCCCTGCACGTGCTCCGCTTCGGCGACCAGCTCGACATACAAAGCGTGCTTGCTGGAACGCCCGACGCCGACCAGCTCATCCAGTACCTGTCGAAGTACCTGACCAAGAGCCTCGGCGACGCCTTCGGTACCGACGACCCACGTCGGAAGGCACACGCGGAACGACTGCTGGAGGCGCTGCGGTTCGAGCCGTGCTCGCCGACGTGCCCTAACTGGCTGCGCTACGGGATCCAGCCCAAGGGCGCCAAATCCGGTATGGCGCCCGGCCGGTGCAAGGGCAAGGCGCACAAGCCCGATCACCTCGGCTACGCGGGCCGCCGCGTCCTGGTCTCGCGGAAGTGGTCGAACAAGACGTTGACCGAGCACAAGCAGGACCGCCGCACCTGGGTCCTGGAAGCCCTCGGCCTGGAAGACGAGCCGGTCGACCCCCACCGCTACATCTGGCGGCCGGTCAAGCCCGGTGATCCCGAGCTGGCCCCCATCGGCGTGCGGCTGCTCCGCTCGGTCCACGAACGCCAACGCTGGCGCAACCACCTGGACCGGCTCCAGGCCGAGGCGGACGGACAAGATTTTTCGGCAACTGAAGGGAGGGCAGCGTGATGGACAGACTCTTCTACCGGCCCAAGGACGCGGCGGTCGTCCTCGGCATGAGCCGTACGGCGGTCTTCCGGCTGATCAAGAGCGGCGAGCTTCGTTCGATCAAGTACGACGGATACCGCCTCGTCCCGGCTGACGCCCTCCAGGAGTTCGCCCGACGTCTGACCGAGGCGGCGTGATGGCCGACCGCAAGCCGAACGGACGATCGTCCATCTACCTTGGCCAGGACGGCTACTGGCATGGCTGGGTGACCGTGGGCATCAAGCCGGACGGGTCCCCCGATCGCCGTCACCGGATGGGGAAGACGGAGGCGGAGGTCACGCGCAAGGTCCGCGAGCTGGAGGGCAAGCGCGAGACCGGGCAGGTCGCCAAGCCGGGCAAGGTCCCGACCGTCGCCGAGTGGATGACCGAATACCTCGACGTGATCTGTGAGCGGCTCGTGGCGTCGGGCAAGATGGCGCCTCGGACCCTCGACGACTACCGGTCCAAGACCCGCCACTGGATCATTCCGCTCCTCGGCCGTCACCGCCTCGACCGGCTCGCTCCCGAGCACCTGGACAAGGCGTACGCGACGATGCTGGAACAGGGCCGCTCGTCGAGCACCGTCCTCAAGGTCCATCGCATCCTGTCCCGCGCCCTGAAGATCGCCGTACGCCGGAACAAGGTCACCAGGAACGTCGCCACGCTCGTGGACGCGCCGGTCGCCGCTGATCCCGACCTTGAGCCGCTGACGCGGAACGAGGCACGGAAGATCCTGGAGGCGGCCAAGTCACGCCGGAATGCGGCCCGCTGGTCGGTGGCACTGTCCCTAGGTATTCGTCAGGGCGAAGCGCTCGGCCTCCGGTGGTCCTTCGTCGACCTGCAGACCGGCGTGATCAAAGCCTGGTACCAGGCGCAGCGGGCACCGTGGAAGCACGGCTGCGACGACCCCCACGAGTGCGGCAAGGAGTGGCACCGCTGGCCGTGCAAGCCACGGTGCAGGATCCACAAGCACGACCCCGCCTGTCCACAGGACTGCAAGAAACGCGGCCACGTCTGCCCGACCCGCACATGCGCGAAGGACTGCACCGGCCACGCCGACAGGTGCCCGAAGCGCACAGGCGGCGGCATCGTCTTTCGGCAACGCAAGGGCCGCAGCCGTCTGACCCTCCAGTGCCCGCCCGAGCTGCTTCCGATCCTCCGTGAGCACAAGAAGCGCCAGGACGCCGAACGCGCGGAGGCCGGTGAGCTCTGGGAGGATCACGACCTTCTCTTCCCGACCCGTCGTGGCCGGCCGATGGAGCGCAGCGAGGACTACAAGATGTGGAAGGCGCTCCTGAAGCAGGCCGGGGTCAGGGAAGCCCGCCTCCACGACGCTCGCCACACCGCCGGGACGCTGCTCGTCGAGCAAGGCGTCCACATCCGGGTCGTGCAAGAGATCCTCGGCCATGCGCGAGTGACGACCACCGAGCGTTACACCCACATCGCCAGTCCCCAGGTGAAGGACGCCAGCGAGCGCATGGGGGCGGCCCTGTGGGGCGAGGACTGAAAGCGCCCGCAACCCGAAGGCTGAGAGCAACTGCAACTAGAACTGCAACTAGAGGCCCTGGGGAGATCAAAAAGCCCCTCTCGCTGAAGCCAGCGAGAGGGGCTTTGAACTGCGGAGGCTCGGGGATTTGAACCCCGGATGGGCTTAAGACCCAAACCGCATTAGCAGTGCGGCGCCATAGACCTGACTAGGCGAAGCCTCCTGGTAGCGCGTTGCTCAGCACAGCGTACCGGCGATCGTCCAAGGCGGCAAAGCGGATTGCCGGGTGAGGTTCGCCCACTGTGCTGGAGATCCACGCCGCGTGGCGTTTGGATCGATGCACAGCCCTTGTCCACAGGATGTGGACAAGGGCTGTGCACACAGTGTGGATAACCCGCCTCAGCGTCGGCACAGGCTACGCCTGGCGGACGGCCTCGCCCTCGATCTCGATCTTGACCTTCTTGCCGACGAGGACGCCGCCGGTCTCCAGGGCCTGGTTCCAGGTCAGACCGTACTCCTCGCGGTCGATCTCGGTCTCCGCGCCGAACCCGAAGATCTCCTGGCCCCACGGGTTGTTGGCGGCGCCGTTGAACTCGACCTTGAGCTCGACCTCCTTGGTCACGTCACGGATCGTGAGGTCGCCGACGAGCGTGAACTCGTTGCCCGACAGGTCGCTCACCCGCTTGCTGCGGAAGGTGATCTCGGGGAACTTGTCGGCGCTCAGGAAGTCGTCGCTCCGCAGGTGGCCGTCACGGTCGGCGGCACCGGTCTCGATCGTGCCCGCCTTGATGACGACGTCCACGCTGGACTCGAGCGGGTTCTCGGCGATGACGATCTTGCCCTCGTAGTCGGCGAAGTGGCCGCGGACCTTGCTGACCATCATGTGCTTGACGACGAAGCCGACGCGCGTGTGGGCCTTGTCCAGCGCGAACTCGCCGGCCGTCGGGACCTTCAGGCCCTGCCACTCACGGATGCTCATGACTGCTCCCCAGATTGTTGCTGTGCGGATGTCTCACTCAGCAAATGTCTACCGGAGAAATATTCCTCGCGTCAACTATCGTGCCGTAGACTTGGGTCATGGACCCATTCGACGACCCCCGGCTCACGGCGATGGGCCTGTTCGCGGAGGTCTTCACCGGGCTGTCGAGCAAGACCAGCCCGACGCTGGCCGCCGCCGGACTTTCCGAGGTCGACTTCGAGACCCTGATCCGCCTTGCCCGTTCGCCCGCACGACGGCTGCGGATGAGCGACCTCGCCGCGCAGACATCGCTGTCCACGAGCGGGATCACCCGCGTGGTCGATCGCCTGGAACGCGACGGGCTCGTCGAGCGGCATGCCTGCGCCAGTGACCGCCGCGCCTCCTACGCCGTGCTGAGCGAGGCGGGGGCGGAACGGTTGCGGGCGGTGCTTCCCCAGCACATCGAGGACATCGAGACCTGGTTCACCGGGCTGCTGACCGAAAACCAGCTCGCCGACTTCCTGAAGGCGCTGCGGGTGATCCGTGACGTCGTACGGCCCTGCGCGACCGCCGGCGTACGGGAGGCGAGCAGGACGGCGCGGACCAGGACGGGCTGAGTCCCGGCGGAACGTGATTCGAGGGAACCGACCGGACGGACTGGCGTAAACGATCGATTTCTGGTGGACTCCGTAATCCAGGAAACGGCTCCACGACAGCCGACGCAGTCCCCCGTACCCGAGCCCATGGAGCGCCCGTGCGTTTCCCCTCACGCGCACTCGCCGTCCTCGCCACCGCGGCCCTCGCGGTTCCCGTCGCCGCTTCCACCTCCGCGTTCGCCGCGGCCACGGCGAGCCCGAGTCCGAGCCCGAGCCCGAGTGCGAGTCCGACGCCCTCGCCGACCCAGACGCAGACACCCGCCGCGACGAACCCGAGCCCGCAGCCGACGGTCACCGTCACGAAGACGATCACCCCCAAGGCCGCCCCCAAGACGACGAAGACCACGCAGGCCAAGACGCCGCGGCCGAAGACCGTGCCGAAGGACGCCGTCCAGGTGACCGTGAAGAAGGTCGTGGACGGCGACACCGCCGATGTCGTCACCGCGAGCGGCAGGACCGTACGGATCGGCCTGCTGGAGGCGGACGCCCCGACCAAGGGCGCCTGCTGGTCCCAGGAGGCGGCCGCCCGGTTGAAGGCCCTGCTACCGGCCGGCAAGCCCGCGTGGGTCCGGGCCGCCGAGCAGGTGCCCGAGCAGGGGCGCATCCTGATCTACCTGTGGTCACCCAAGGGCGTCTACGTCAACGGCGACATGGTCAGGAACGGCCTGGCCCAGACCGTGAACTCCTTCCCCGAGCACAGCTACACCGACTGGCAGTACTGGGAGCAGGTGCGCGCGCAGACCGACAAGCTGGGATTGTGGTCGGGCTGCTGGGCGGCCGACACGTACGACAAGCGTGAGAGCGTCCAGCCCCCGCCGGGGGCAGCCGGCGCGACCCCGGCGCCGATCGAGCCGGTGGACGCCTCTCCGGCCCCGCCCGGCACGACGTACTCCCTCGAGCCCATTCCGCAGGGGGCCACTGCCGGCTCGGTCGCCACGGTGCGGCCCTCCCCGAGCCCCACTCCCAGCCCCAACCCGAGCGCCAGCCCCAGTGCTTCGAACGGGTCGCTCGACCCCAAGTACGACACCTGTGAGGACGCGAACGCCAACGGATACGGCCCGTACTACCGCGGCACCGACCCCGAGTACGTGTGGTACGAGGACCGCGACAATGACGGCGTGGTCTGCGAGAGGTGACGGTCAGTTGACCCTCTTGCGAGCGTCGGGCACGACCAGGTCGCCGCGCAGCTTGGCCATGCCGCGCGAGACCGAGCTCTTGACCGTGCCCACGCTGATCCCGAGGGTCCTGGCGATCTCGGGCTCGGTCATGTCCTCGTAGTAGCGCAGCACGATCGCCGTACGCTGCCTGGCGGGGAGGCGGTCGAGCGCCTGCTCCAGCTCGTCGTACCGGTGCCGCGCATCCTGCTGCACCGGTACGTCGGGGAGCTCCTCGGAGGGGTATTCCTCCAGCTTGCGCCGCCTCCACCAGGAGATGTTGATGTTCACCATCGCCCGCCGCACGTAGCCGTCGAGCGACGACCGGTCACGGATCCGGTCCCACGCGAGGTACGTACGCGCGAGGGCGGTCTGCAGGAGGTCCTCGGCGTCGCTGGGGTTGCCGGTCAACTGGTTGGCCACACGGAGCAGGGCCGCCCCGCGAGACTGGACGTACGTGCGGAACTCCTCATGGTTCACGATCAGGGATCACCAACCCGGCCAGAGAGGCATCTCGTGCCAGAATCGCAGCCGCGCCCCCCGATCCGGCTGAACCGAAATCCAGGTTTCGCACCCGCCTGGGCAAAGACCGGGCAAGCCGGTGGCGGCCCGTCGCGCGTTTCGTACGTCCTGTCGGGCGGTGGTTTGCCCGAAACAGGTGGCAACGCCTTGCACCGGGAGGAGGAATATTGATCCCGGACGCCACCATCGCCCGGAAAAACGCCTCTCCATCCCCGTCCGGCGTGTGAGGCTGGAGAGCGTGGAAGGGGCGAGGCCCGACCGGGCCGGAGAGCGAAGGCGGAAGCTGGCGGCGGCGGTTCTCGGCCGCGACCCCGGGCCCGCGCCGCGGTCGCAGGAGGAGACGGAGCCGTTCGACGTGGTCAGCGGCGACCTTCTCGACGTGAGCCCGCACCTGATCACCCTCGAGACCGCCGACGGCGGGCAGCGGCGCCTGGTGATCGCGCCGTGGGCGACCGCGTGGCGCGGGGGCACGGTGGCGCCCGCCGATCTGCCGGCCGGAGCCCGGGTCGTCATCCGGGCGCTGCGCGGCGGCACGGTCGCCGAGCGCATCTGGGCCGACATCACCCGGATCACCGGCGTCATCCGGGAGGTCCGCGGCCGGCGCGACCTCACGGTCGAACTCGACTGCGGTCCACATCGCCGGGAACGCTCCATCGTCGTGCCCTACCGCTCCTCCGGACGGATCCGGGTGCGGCATCCCAAGCTCGAGCCGGGATTCCTGTTCGACGCGATCGGGCTGCTCGACCAGGGCACGTCGTTCGCGCATCTCCCGGCGACCTCGCAGCCGCCCTACCGGGCCACGGCCGTGCCCCCGCCCACGGTGACGTACGGAGGAAGCGAGGCGGGCATGTCGGGCACGGCGGTGTGGGCGGACCTCACGGACCTCGTGGAGGAGGGCGTCACGGAGGGCGTCGCCTATCCCTTGCTCGAACGCGAGGACACCGGCTGTGACGACGCCGGCGTCTCCTGCGCGGGCCTGCCGTACCTCGCGCTGGGCTCGCTGCTGCGCGTACGCAACGTGTGCGACGGCCGGGCGGACGCGCTGCCGATCGTCGCGTGCGGGTGCCTGGCCGGGCGGTTCTGCGACCGATGCCTGGAATGCGGCACGTCCCCCCGCGGCAGGATCGTGGAACTGACCGCGTCCTCGTACGTCGCGCTCGGAGGAGACTTGACCAAGGGCTGCTTCAATGCCCGCGTCGGATTGGGGTGACCGGTGCTTTCGACAATCGCGGCCGCCGCGCTGCCGATCCTCGTGGTGACGCTGGCGCTGGGCGGCGTCGCCAAGCTGGCCACGGTCGGCCGCGAGGCGTCGCCGGGCGCGCTGGCCCGGCTCGGTCCGGCGGTGCTCATGCCGGAGCGCTTCGCCCGGCCCGCCATGATCGCCTGCGCCCTGGTCGAGTTCGCGCTGGCGGCCGGTCTGCTGGTCGTGGATCACCCGGTCGCCCGGTGGCTGCCGGCCGCGTTCTTCGCCATGGCGACGTACGTCCTGTGGGATCTGCGAAGGCGGCGGCCGGACGTGGGGTGCGGCTGCTTCGGAGACGTGAGCGACACCCCGGTCGGGCTGCGGTCCATTGGCCGAGCCGCGGCGCTGACCGCGATGGCGGCCCTCGCCGGGGCCGAGGGCGTCACAGGCCTGCCTCATGTCACCGCGGAGACGGTGCCCTGGATCGGCGGGGGTGTCGTCCTGCTGCTCGCCTGCTCACCCGAGATCGACGGGGTCGTCTCCCGCCTGCGTCACCGGGCGCCGTGCGAGCAGCGGCCGATGCCGCCCGGACGGGCGCTGTCGCGCCTGCGGGCGAGCGCGGCGTGGCGGGCCCACGCGGGGTCGCTGCTGACGGAGGAACCGTCCGACATGTGGCGTGAGCTGTGCTGGCGCTTCTTCGTCTTCCCCACCCAGGGGGACGCGGAGGTCGTGTTCGCCGTGCGGCTCAGCGGCCGGCGTCCCGACGTACGCGCCGTCGTGGTCGGCGCCGACGGCCGTGTGGCCGCGGCCGACGACCCCGGCGACGCCTCTCTGCGGGAATCTACGCCTGTATCGGCCTGACGCTATACAGGCGTAGATTCCCGCATCGAGGACCTTCACTTCAACTCTCTACGGCTCTCTAGCTTCCCCTCTAGAAAGCCGTAGAGAGGTCGATGGGCGCGCCGCTCAGAGCGGCTGCGCGCGGAGGAACCTCCCGAAATGCGGAACGGTGAACCCGATCACGCCGCGCTCGGCGCTGTAGATCAGACCCTTCTTGATCAGGCTGTCTCGGGCCGGGGACAGGCTGGACGGCTTGCGGCCCAGCGCCTCGGCCACCTCGGCGGTCGGCACCGGGTCGTCGCCGAGCTGGGCCATGGCGTGCATGTAGTCCCGCTCGGCGGGGGTGGCCCGCTCATACCGGCTGCCGAAGAAGCCCACCGCGAGCTCCTCCTCGGCCTCCGGGGCGGACACCTTGATGTCCTCGGCTGTGATCGGGCTGCGCGGGGCGAAATCCCAGGCGACCTTGCCGTACGCCTGGACGAAGTAGGGGTAGCCGTCGGCCGCCTCGTACAACGCGTCGAGCGCGTCGGGGGTGAACTCGACGTCCTCGCGGGCGGCGGGCGCGATGAGCGCCAGGTCGGCGGCGTCGCGGTCGAGCCGGTCGATGCGCGCGTAGCGGAACAGCCGCTCGGAGTAGCTCTTGCTCGCCGACAGCACGCTCGGCAGATGGGGCAGGCCGGCGCCGACGACGATCAACGGGCCGCCGTTCTGCGACAGCTCGTGGCAGGCCGCGCACAGGGCCGAGACGTCCGGCGCCTGCACGTCCTGCATCTCGTCGATGAACAGCGCGATGCCGACGCCGAGGTCCGTCGCCACGCCCGCGGCGTCGACGAACAGCTCGGTCAGGTCGATCTCCAGGTCGCCGGAGTCGGCCCGGCCGCGCGCGGCGGGCACGTCGATGCCGGGCGACCAGTGCGAGGTGCCCTTCGCGGCGGCGGGATCGCGCATCGCGAACGCCTTCAGCACGCCGAGGAACTCCTCGATGCGCTCGGGGGCGCGGTGCCGGGGGGCGAGCTCCCTGATGGCCATGTGCAGCGCGGCGGACACCGGGCGGCGGATCGACTGGTCGGGCCTGGCCTCGATCTTGCCGGTGCCCCACAGCCGCTGCATGGCCATGGACTTGAACGTGTTGAGCAGGACGGTCTTGCCCACGCCGCGCAGGCCGGTGAGGACCATGCTCCGCTCCGGGCGGCCCCGGGCGACCCGCTCGAGCACGATCTCGAACTGCTGCAGCTCGCGGTCGCGTCCGGCGAGTTCCGGGGGGCGCTGGCCGGCGCCGGGGGCGTAGGGATTGCGCACGGGGTCCACGCTCTCGGACTTTATGACGGGATATAGCGGCCGTCGTAGATTTCCGTAGAGAGCGCTACGGCGTGTCGCCCGGCGCGGCCTCGGCACGCACGCCCAGCGGTGGGCGGAGCCTGAACCGGGACGACCGGGACGACAGCGGGCGGAGCCGGGGAGGGCACGACCGGATCGAACGCCACGGGAACGGCGACGGCCGGAACGGGGGCGGCGGACACCGTGGGCACAGCCATCACACACCCCTTACCTGCCGGGACTCGACCGAACCCGTGTTCGATCCGATGGGCATGACTGTAGCGCGTCATCGAACACCTGCGCGAGCTTTCCACGAAAGCTCCGTCAAACACCGTCGTTCCGGCGGCAGTCCGGACCGGTTCGTGCCCCGGGGATCAGCTCCAGTAGTCGCGTTCGGGGAGCGTCACCCACATGTCGGGCTCCCCTGCGATCGCTCTGGCGTCGTCCAGCCGCAGGCCCGCGCCGGCGCAGCAGTACGCCATGGCCTTGCCGTGGTAGAGGTACTCGATGAGGATCTCCCCGGCCGGTTGCTCCGGATAGGGACTGCCGCCGCCGGGGTGGGTGTCCCAGTCCACGATCTCGCCGTCCCGGGTGACGCTCCCCTGGTTGCCGCTCTTGGGGTTGGCGTACATGGCGTAGCAGACAGTGCCGGCCGAGAGGAGTTTCGTAACGCCGGGCATGTACGGCCCATATCCCCACGGCTGGCTGACGACGCAGCCGCCAGGAACGTCCGTGACGCCGACGACGCCGAGGCTCTCGTCCATATAGGACAAGGGATCCTCCGCGATCTCTTCGACCTCGGCGGCGTCGGCCGGGACCGCCTCCAGGCGGCGCACCGCTTCCGCCGCGCTGATCCCGGCGACACATGCCAGCCCCATGCCGTCGTCGTCGAAATCCCCCAAGGCGGCGATCAGACGCCGGGCTTCGGCCACGGCAGCGGCCTCGGCATCGGACAGACCGGGCCGACCGGCGAGATCGCCGAACAGGCCGGGGGTGGGCGTTGCCAGACTGAGCCGTCCGGGGGACCACCCGTTCATCATCGGCCGCCACGGATCGGCACCGGCCTCCACCAGGACTCGGGCGTTGTCCGGACGGTTGGCGAAGACGGCCCCCCACAATGCCGTACGGCCCTCGTGCTCGGCGTCGACGTCGTCGACGCGGGCGGCCAGTTCCGCCACCACGTCGGGTGAGCCGCATTCGGCGGCCGCGTGCAACGGCCGTCCATGGAAGAAGACACCGGCGTTGGGATCGGCGCCCGCGTCGAGCCTGGCTCGGATCAGCCTCAGATTCTTCCAGGAGTCCCAGCCGATGCCGGACCAGTCTGCTTCGTGGGTGACAGCCATGACGCTCCCTCGGTGAGTAGGCATGCCGATCATGGCGAAACCGACCGACAAATCCCGTGGGCGGAGCGGAGCGGCTTCAGCTTCCGGCCGGCGCGGCAGAAGTCCCGAGGCGCCGACCTCCGAAGCTGCGGCACGCATGGAGCGGGCTTCGCCGCGCCGAGTGGCTGCGAAATCCGCTACCGGGACACGTGCGGCAGCACGAGGGCCGCCGCCGCGACCAGGGTGATCAACCCCAGGTAGGCGAGGACGAGCCGGGTGTCCCTGAGATAGCACTTGCTCCTGGTGAGCCCCGCGCGGCGGGCCCGCCAGTATCCGGCGAACCCGAGGGCCGCGAACCCGAGCACGGCCCACGCCCCGAACAGCCAGGCGAGCAGCGCCACCGTTGCGTAGACGCACAGTTTCAGCGGGTCGTACGGCGTGGCCTGCCCGGCCTCGGACGCCTGGGCCGTCTCGGCGGCGCGCGCCTGCTCGTACGCGACGCCGGTCGGCCGGTCGCCTGGCTTCCCGTACGGGAGGCTCATGTGATCTCCAGCAGCGGGAGCCGTACGGCGGCGTCGGCCACGGCGACGGCGGACAGGCGCTGACGCGCGAGCGCGGGCCAGGCCTGCACCGCGCAGAACGGCGCGCACTGGTCCTGGTCGGAGCGGGTGCCGACGTGGACGCAGCACTGAACCAGGCGCTCCTCCAGCATCGTGGACATGTCCATGAAGGGCTTGATCGTGATGCGTACCACCCGTTCGCCCAGCAGCCGGCGCAGCCGCCGCTTGCGCCCGGGCAGGGCCGAGGACGCGAGCGTCAGCAGGGTCGTCAGCCCGAGGTCGCAGTTCTCGCAGATGTCGCGCCAGACCTTGCCGATCTCGGGGTGCGACAGCGACGACTGCTCCGACAGCAGGCCGAGCAGCGACTCCTGCACGACCATGCGGAGCTGGCGGGGGATCTCGGAGTCGGCGATGCGGTTGGAGACGAGCCCGAGGTTCTCCTTGAGGCGGTCGTGCCCGATCAACGCGGTCAGCGAGCGCCACTGGTCGGCGTCGTCCTTGATCATGTAGCCGACCGAGCAGCAGTGCGGATGCGAGCAGGGCAGGGCGGTCAGGTCGCGCCAGGTGACCAGGCCGTCCGTCTGGGGGCCGAGCCGCTTGAGCACCCCGGTGTGGGTGAGCCGGTCCATCGGGTCGATCGCGCCGGAGCGCCCCGAGCCGAACTGCGGCTGGATCGACACGCCACCGACGTACGGCGTCTCGAGGGCCAGGCGCACCACGTCGCCGATCTCGCCGTCGTTCACGCCGAGGGCGGCCGTCATGACCAGCGTGGTGAAGATCTCCCGCTCCGACAGGCGCCGCAGCGCCTCCGCCTTGAACCGCCGCAGGTCGCCGCCCCGGTGGTGCCGGGACGCCTCGGCGGACAGGCCGTCGTACTGCAGGTAGACCTCGACGCGCTCGCGGTGCTCGGTGAGCAGGTCGAGCAGGGCGTCGTCCCGGGCCACCAGCAGCCCGTTCGTGTTGATCAGGATGCGGGTGACGGGCCGGGCCGTCAGTTCGGCGAGCAACTCGGGCAGGTCGGGGTGGAGGGTCGGCTCGCCGCCGCTGAGCATGAGCACGTCGAGACGGCCGTTCTCGCGGGCCAGTCGCTGGTCGACGTTGGCGAGCACCTCCCGGACCGGCACGATTCCCCGCAGGTCGGGCGAGGAGTCGGTGAAGCAGGTCGGGCAGCGCAGGTTGCACGCCTCCGCCACGTCCTCCAGGAGGATGCACGTGTGCTGGGTCTGCATCTCCGGTAGTCCCCGCAGGTACGCCTCCGGGACCGGGTCGAAGTTGCCGGCGACGTCGGGCAGGTGCGCCTTGGTGGGGGCCGTCCACTCCTCCAGGTAGGCGAGGATCTCCGGGTCCTCGTCGTAGAGGGTCCTGACCATGCCGTGGGTCCGGCAGCCGCGTTCCAGGTAGACCCGGCCGTCGCGGGACGCGAGCCAGCCGGACAGGCGCGGCACCTCCGCCAGCGGGCGGTCCGGCCGCTCGTCGTGGCAGCGGGGGCAGAACGCGTTGACGTAGCGGAGGATGCGGTCTCCCCGCAGGGGCATGCCGGTGGTCACAGGGCACCGTCCGTGTAGAGCGAGGGGTTGACGCCGGTGCAGAAGCCGGCGGTGAAGATCGTCATGAGCGCCCAGCCGATCATCAGCCCCAGCCCGAGCCCCCGTGACCAGGGCTTGCGGAGAAGGAGCAGCAGCGTTCCGCCGCCGAACGCGATCACGGCCAGGATCACGGATCCGCCGATGAGCGCGACGTTCTTGTGATCGCTCGCGACTCCGTCCGCCGCCGCGAGGGTCGCGAGGAAGAGCACGAAGTTGATCACCACGTAGGCCACGATCCCCGCGATCGTCATCGCGATGACCACGCCGGTCGTGTTCTGCGCCGGGGGCGGCGGCGGCCACGGGCGCGGCCCACCCGGTCCGTACGGGCCCGCCGGGACCTGGCCCATGCGGCCCACCCGGTCCGTGCGGCGGCGGGCCACCCGGGCCCTGCGGCGGCGGGCCGGCCGGACCTTGGGACGGCGGCGGGCCGCCCGGACCGTACGGCGCGCCGGGAGGCGGCGGCACGGGCGGATGCCGGGGAGGATCGCCCGGCTGCGGGTCATGCGGCCGCTCGGGCGGCTCGGGGGGTGTGCTCATCTCTCCTCCTCGCCCGCGGGCGACAGCCGGACGGCCGGTAACAGCGGTCGCCGCTCTCCCCGCAGGGGAAGCAGCCGATCGTAGAATCCCTTGCGATATCCGAGCCCGAGGCGGACGGCGAGGAGCACGAGCCCCGGGACGAGGAACCACTGCGGGCGGGTCAGGTCGAGCCAGACCGTCTCGTTCGCCCTGGTGAACTCGACGAGGAACCGGAAGACGGCGTACGCGCCCAGATACAGGGTGAACAGCTCGCCCGGCCTGTCGACCCTGCTCCGCGCCCACAGCAACGCGCCGAAGGCGGCGAGCTGGAACACGGTCTCGTACAGGTACGACGGGTGCATGGCCTGCCCGGCCAGGCAGCCGGGGCATTCCGGGACGGTGGCGGGCGCGTGGACCCCCCAGGGCAGGCTCGTGGGCCGGCCGGGGGCCTCGGTGAGGAAGCAGCCGATGCGGCCGACGGCCATGCCGAGCGCGACGGCGGGCGCGAACAGGTCACCGGTCCGCTCCCGGTAGCCGATCAGCCGTTTCGCCACCAGCACCCCGACGTACGCACCGGTCAGGCCGCCGAGGATGCTGCGGGCGCCGAACATCCACGCCTCGAGAAGGCCGGGGTTGAGCGCGGGGTCGAGATGCTCGGCCCATCCGGACAGCCGCATGCCTATCGCCCCGCCGACCAGCGCGCCGGTGACGGCGACGAGCGACTCCTCCCGCAGGGCCCCCCGGCGCCGCGCCTCCAGGACGAACACCACGCTCGCGAGGAGCACGCCGAGGCCCACGAAAAACGCGTGGGTCGGCACGCTCACCTCGCCGAAACGTAGATGCTCAAGCACGACGCCACCCTAGCGGCGGCCCACGACGATTCCGATCGTCAATTCGTACGGCATGCGCCCCTTCCATACGGCGATTCCGGCCAACCGCCCCGGGGCTTTGTCCACAGGGGTCCCGCTGTCCACAGGAGCGTGCGCGACCGCCTGCGCACGCCTCGGCCGCGGGTAACCTGCGCCTATGACCTCCTTGTGGAACCGCAGGTCAGCGGTAGTGATGGCGGCTCTCGTCGGAATGACCGGCTGCGCCGGGGTCGGCGACGCCGGCGCGTCCGCCACCGCCAGGACCCGGGTGTCCGCGCCCGCCCCGGCGTCACCGGCGGCGGACTCGTCCACGCCCGCCGCTCCCTCGGCCGCGCCGGCCTCCTTCGCGTCCGCCACCCCGTCGCCCGTCACGCCCTCGTCCGTGCCGGTCTCGCCCGCGCCCGGGAACGAGCCCACGCCGAGCCCGAGCGGGCCGCCCCCCTTCTTCGCGAAGATCGAGAAGGTGTCCCGCGACGACGTGCGGTACTCCTGGCGTCCGGGCTGCCCGGTTCCGCTGAGCGGGCTGCGCAAGATCACCATGACCTACTGGGGCTTCGACGACCAGGCGCACACCGGCACTCTCGTGGTCAACAAGAAGGTGGCCGAGGACGTGGCCTCCGTCTTCGGGAAGCTCTACGACATGCGCTACCCCATCCGCAGGATGGAGCCCGTCGACGTCTACAAGGGCAGCGACTACGACTCCATCGACGCCGACAACACCTCGGCCTTCAACTGCCGCAACGCCACCGGCTCGGGCAGCTGGTCCAACCACGCCTACGGCCTCGCGGTGGACCTCAACCCGCGGGAGAACCCGTACGTCTACGCGAATGGCTCCAACGCGCACCGCAACGCGGACGCGTTCGTGGACCGGCCGCTCAAGAAGCGCGGCGTCATCAACGAAGGCGATCGAGTAGTGCGGGCCTTCGGGCAGATCGGCTGGGGCTGGGGCGGCTCGTGGTCCGGTGCCAAGGACTACCAGCACTTCTCCGTCAACGGCCGGTAGTAGCTGCGTAAACGCTCACTCCGACCCCTCCTGGGCCGTCTGTGGGCCGTCAGCCGCAGAATCGGGCCGCCTCAGGGCCGCGTCGATCGTCTTCCTCATCCGCTGCTCCGACGTCGGCATGAGGTGGCCGTACACGTCGAGGGTGAACTTCGCACTGTGGTGCCCCGCCCACTCGGCGACGGCCGTGACGCTCTCCCCCTCGGCGAGCAGCACGCTGACGAAGTAGTGCCGCAGCGCGTGCATCCCGTGCTCTCGGTAAGTCATGCCGCGCTTCTGGCCAGCCGCCAGCTTCGGCACGATGCCGACCTCCTCCAGGGCCCGGTGCCAGAGGTCGTTGAAGCGGTCTCGGAACACCGCGCCGCCGTAGAGCTCGCTTGCGTGGCTGAAGAACAGCCGTGCCGTGGCCGGGTCGCCGTCGAGATCGCGCCACGGCAGCGTCACGTCGACGGGCGGAAATTCGCGCATGTGCTCCGACAGGGTGAGCTTCACGCTCTCCGGCAACGGAACCTCCCGGGTCTTCTCCCCCTTCGGCAGGGCGAAGACGAGCCGATTCTTCAACACCTTCACCTGTCGGTTGACGTGGACCACGCCGCGCAGCCAGTCGATATCGTCCGGGCTCAGCCCGAAGATCTCCCCCTGGCGCAGGCCGAGGCCGGCGCCCGCGGCGACGGTCGCGGCGTACTGGCGGGGCAGCACGTCGGCCATGCCGAGGACCTGCTCAGCCGTCCACGGGACGAGCTTCTTCTTGACCACCTTCGGCAGGACGACCGTGGAGGACTTGACCGGGTTCTTCGTGATCAGCTCGTCGTCGACGGCCACCGAGAACACCAGGCCGACGTGCGCCATGATGACCTCGATGTAGGACGGGGCGAGGCCAGCCTTCTCCATGCTCTTCACGAGCTCCTGGATGAGGCTCGGCCGCTGCGACAGGCGCCCGATCTCCTTCGACCCGATCACCGGGTAGACGTGCTTGCTTAGCCGCTTGCGCATCTCCAGCCGCGTGCCCGGGTCGAGCGTGCGATTGTTGATGACGTCCTCGGCCTGCTTCCGGAAGGTGATCCGGCCGGCGTCCGGGTCGATGTACGTACCGCGTAGGACGTCGGCCTCCACCTCCTTCTTGAAGTTCTCGGCGTCGATCTTCTTCTCGAAGGAGCGGTTGCGCTCCTGGCCGTCCGGGTCGAGGTAGCGGACGCGCCAGCGTTTGCCCTTGCCGTACCGGGCCGGGTCGCGCTCCATGAGCGGCTTGCCGTTCGAGGCGAAGAGGAACTTCCCGTCCGGGCCGCGCTTCCGGCGCATCCACCGATCATCGATGTGCGCCATCAGGCGGGCCTCTCCGTCTCTTCCAGGTCGCCAAGTTCTGGCGGCAGTTTCGGCGGCGATATGCCCTCACCGCGCAAGCGATTCCGCACCGAGACAAGGTTCTTCTTGATCGACTCGGCCAACTCGTCGTTCGCGCGTGCCAAGTCCTGCGCTGCAGGATCACCCGTGATCAGGTAACGGCGCGCCTCTGCTCTCGCACGTTGCCATCGACTCACCAGCTCCTCGTGCCATCTGTAGTCCTCGACAGTGGTGATGTCCCAATCATCGGCGCTGTCAATGGTTCCCTCGCCCATGAACCACACGAGGGCATCCCATGTGTCGCGGGATTGCCCAGGGAGGACTTCCATCTCCTCGCGAATGCCCACTGGGAAAAGCAGGAGCGCCGGCGGGACTCGGAGAGCTTTCCCGAATACAAGCAGCTCGGCGACGCTCACGATTGGGCGTCTGCCGCTTTCGAGGTTTGCAAGCGCAGAGCGTGAGATTGGGAGGCCTAGGGCCGTACACGCGTTGGCAAGGTCCTGGGCGCTCATGCCCTGCTGCTTCCGATACCGCTGGATCTCCGCAGCGATCACTTCAGCGAGCCGCGCCGGCCACTTGTTCTGTGTCACCAGCTAACAGTATCGCTTCGCGTTGACAGGCGCTAGCACTGTCTGGGAGCGTATGTCTATGGCTAACAGTTCCACAGGTAGCTGTGTCCCTGACGCGCAGCAGGATTACTTCCTGACGACTGCCGAGGTGGCCGACCGGTACAGAACCTCTGAGAGCACCGTCCGCTACTGGCGGCACGCTGGCATCGGCCCACGAGGCATCAAGATCGGGACGAAGGTTCTTTACCGGGAATCCGAGCTGGCTCGCTGGGAGCGAGAGCGCGAGGCGGAGCAGAACGGGGCCGCCTAATGAACCGCATAACGCAAAGCGGCCCCGGGGGGAGTGCCACCTCCCACCAGGGCCAGAACGACCAGCAGGCCGTCAAAGACAACACCACCGTAGCGACCGGCGAGCCTCGCCGCTACCCCACAGCCTTCGCGTCGTTGTACTGGCCGGACACAGACAGGCGCTGTTGGTGGGTCGCATTCCACTGCCCATGCTGCCAGCGTCGGCACTTCGGTAGGTCGTACACCGAGATCACGACAGGTGTCCGCCGGGCACGCTGCGGCAGGCGTGTATGGCTCGTCGTCGCGAGGGCATACCGCGGGCGCGCCGAGGCGGTGAGCGCCTGATGCGTGACGACGTGCAGCACATGCGTGAGCTTCTCGGCGACCTCGACCGCCAGCAGCGCGACGTCACCGATGCCTACATCGACGGCTTCCGCGACGGTTGGGGTGTCGGCTACGGCCACCGCGTCCACGAGGAGAACGCCGCGTGGCAGGCCGCCCGCGTGCAGCGGGGGCCCGACCTGCAAGGCGTGGCCTTCGAACACCGCGCGCTCGACCGGACGTACGCCGCTGGTGTCCCCTGCGGGCGTACCAACTGCGGGTGCTCGCGCTGTATCCGCGCCGAGGCAGTCACCCGCCGCGGCGGGGACTACCAGGGCGGGTCCGTCGAGTGGGAACCGCAGCAGCGGTCCCGGGAGGTCGCGTGAACAACACGCCGTTGGGCACCTGCGTACGCTGCGGCGCCCCCCTGATCCCCTTGATGCACAACACCGAGGGATGGGGCTCCTACCCGGCGTGCGACGGCTGCAAGAAGACGCCCGACGCCTGCACGTGTGAGCCCAATCAGGAAGTCAACGGGACGTCTACCCGCAGGCTGGTGCTCACCGCCGCGGCGGACATTGAGCCCGAGCCGGTTGTCTGGGTCTGGGAGGACGACGGTAAGGGCCGCATCCCTGCCGGCTCACTTAGCGTGGCCGCCGGCAGGGAGGGTACAGGGAAGAGCTCCTTTGGCATCTGGATGGCAGCAGGCGTCACCACGGGCACCCTCCCGGGGCCGCTGCTCGGCCAGCCCGCAGACGTGATCTACGTCGCTGTTGAGGACTCTTGGAAGCACACCCTCGTGCCCCGGCTCATCGCGGCCGGGGCCGACCTCAAGAGGGTGTGGCGAGCTGAAGCGGTCGTCAGCGAAGACGAGACAGGAACCATCAGCCTGCCCAACGACAACGACCTGTTGGAGCGGGAGATCAGGCGGCTCTGTGTGAAGCTGGTGGTCCTCGACCCGCTCATGTCGACAATTTCCGCGAAGATCGACACCCACAAGGAGCGGGACACCCGCACGGCCCTCGACCCGCTGGCCCGCCTAGCAGACCGCACGGGCGCCGTCGTGCTCGGCATCGCCCACTTCAACAAGGGTGCCAGCAGCGACCCCTCATCGCTCATCACCGGATCGGGCGCCTTCAAGAACGTTCCCCGATCTGTGTTCGGCTTTGCCGTCGACTCCGAGTCGGAAGACGGCGGCCGGGTCATGACGCAGACAAAGAACAGCCTCGGACTGAGCGACCTCCCGTCGCTGGCCTACAGGATCGAATCCACGAAGGTCGAGACGCGCAAGGGCATCGCCGACGTCGGCCGGTTCGTCTTCGACGGCATCGCCTCCCGGTCTGTTGACGAGATCCTGTCCAGTGGCGGCGACGACCAGGAGCAGCGGCAGGCCCGCCTGGAAGCGACCGACTTCCTCCGCCAGGCCCTCCACGGGCAGTGGTGCCGTACCACGGAGATTCAGGAAGAGGCGAAGCAGGCGCACGGCATCTCCGAGCGCACCCTGAACCGTGCACGCAAGGGCCTGGCCGTAGTCGCCCGGAAGTTCCCCACGGGTCCGAACGGCAAGAGCGAGTGGTGGCTGGCCCTGCCCGAGCAGAGTGCCACCCTTCCCGATCCGGAGGGCAAGGGTGCCAATGCGTAACGCTCTGACCTGCGAAGGCTGCCAGGGTGCCAAACAGTGCCACGTCTCCCAGGGTTGGCACCCTGGCACCCTTGGAGGCCGACTAAACCGACTAAACCGACACTCACGCGCGCGTGCGCGCGCGTGAGGCGAGTCGGCCCCATGAATGAGCTTGGGCGTCAAAGTCGCCGGACCGGTAAGGACGATCCCGGGACCGGAACCAAGGCGGGGAGGGAGTCACTTCCCATTGCACCCTTAGATCCGCCTGCGCCCATCGCGGCGGCCGTGCCTACGGGTACGCCGCCGCACCCCAGACCACTACCGCAGGGCGTGAAAGTCACCCTGACCAGAGCAGCATGCCTCCGGCACAGGGATCCATGGAGTCGAGCGAGTATTACTCCTTTCCCTCGCTAAGACGCTCCAGCGCCCACGAAGCGGCGGCCGGTTCCCACAGGCGGCCGGCCGCCGCTTCGCCCTCAACCCTCGTCGCATGGATGCTCGACCACGCCCGCGAAGACCTCCTACGCGGCCGACCAGTCCCCGACGCCATAACCGCCCACGTTCAGGCACTCCTCAACCCCACTTGCGCCAGCGCAAGCAATTCCGGGCCAACCGAAACACTGGATATCGGCACACAAGAGATGGCTGCCCACATGGGCTGCACACCGCAATGGGTGCGCCAACTCGCCGCAGCAGGACACATCCCAGGAGCCCGGAAAGTGGGCCGCGACTGGCGGTTCACAGTCGAGGAGAACCATGACGACCACAACCGAGGGCGTCACCCAAGCTGACGTCCTCAAGGCCGAACGCGAGGCGGCAGCCGACGCCGCGAAGGTCGAGACTCTCAAGCAGCGCGTACGAGACGGAGACACCACCGTCACCCCCGACGAGATCGCCAAAGCCGCGCAGCTCGCCGAGTGGTCAGCGCTCCGCGTCGAGGCCGTACGCCAGCAGGCAGCCCAGGCAGCCGAAGCCAAGCGGCAGGCCGCATGCGCCGAACTCCGCGCCGAAATCGACCAGGTCGCCGAACACCACGGCCTAACCGACAAGCTCGCCGCGATCACCGCCGCCGTAGTCGACTTCGTGACCGGCGTCGAAGCCCACAACACCCGGCTCACCGACCTCCACAAGAAGGCCGTTGCCCTGACCGGCGACGAGTGGCGGGCGCCCACCGCCCCACCCGACCACAGCAGCGGAGTCGGCTACCGCGGCGACCAGCTCATCGCCGGCCGCCGCCGCATGGTCCGCATCGACCACGCCCACCACCTCGGTAAGGCTCTCGCCGCGGCGGCCCGTGACCTGACGGGCATACCCGTCCGGATCAGATTCGACTACCACGGCGCGGTTCCCGTAGCCCCGGCCGGCCGCGACGAAGACGTGTGCGATGCGCTCGACCGGATCAACCGCCCCATGCCCGAACCCGGTCAGGTGTGGATCTACAGGGGCCCCAACGGGGCCGTGATCGAGCGTGACAAGCCGTACTCCGAAGAGGAGATCAAGTCGTACCGCCTGAGGGAGATCAGCGCAAGGGAGGCATGGGGCGTATGAGCACGATGCAGCGGGACGAAGACTGGCTCGCCGCGGCCACGCCCGAGCAGATCAACGCCGCGTACGAGGCAGGCGAGCTCAACGCCCTCATGGGCACCCCCGTCATCCCCAACGACGGGCAGCTCACCGACGACCACCTCAAGCAGATGACGCCCGAGCAGATCAACCGGGCGTACGAGTCAGGCCAGCTCGACCACATCCTCGGCAAGGAGACCACCATGACCAACGACGACCGCCCCCGCGGCCTCGGCGAAGCCGTCCGCCGGCACTACGAACAGCAGCAGACCGGCAGCAGCCTCGACCCCCGCGAAGGCTTCAACATCCTCGACGGCATCCGCAAGCTCTCCGCCCAGGTCGATGAAGACCCCAGCCTGCTCAGTCTCCTCTCGCCTGTGCAGCGCACCGCCATCAAGAACTTCAAGCTGCGTGAGGCCAACCTCGCCAAGGCGAAGACCGAGCAGGCGTGAACAAGATCAGGACAGGACACCTGCACCACGGACCCTTTCAGCAGCACAACCCTGAGGGCCCCTGGTGGGTTCGAGGCGTGATGTACACCAACGACCTCGACGTCATCGCGCGATGCCGCAAGAGCGGCCTGTCTATCGAGCCTGTCGACACAGTGCCCGACGACTACACGCACGCTGTCGAGCAGATGAAGGCAGAGGCACTGCGTGAGGTCAGGCCAGCAGTCGCACCCCAGGACGGCAGCGACCGCTACAACTACGCCGCCGGACACTGCGCAAGCCCCTGACCTGCGGAAACCCGGGGGATGACCTCTGACCTGCGGAAACGCACGGAGACCGCGAAGGAGGTCTCCGTCCGGTGCCGCATTGCCGAGGGGTCGTTTTTTCAAGATCAGTTAGGAGGTGGCGAGCTTGGCAGAGGTGCCTGAGGACCTCGGCGAGGCGGGGCGTGCCCTGTTCTCCCAGGTGGTCGATGAGTTCGACCTGGAGTTGCCTGAGCTGGTCATGCTCGCCGAGACCGCGCGGACCCTCGACGAGCTGGTCACCATCCGGAACGAGCTCGCGAGTAGCAAGCCGATCGTGACCGGCTCGACCGGCCAGCCGAAGGTCAACCCGCTGTTCGCCGAGGCGAGAGCGCATCGGCTGCTGTTGGCGAAGCTGCTCGGCGAGCTGGCGTTGCCTGCCGAGGAGGAGGAGAAGGGCAGGACGCCGGCGCAGAAGCAGGCCGCGGAGGCGGCGAATGTCCGCTGGGCTTTGGAGCGGGAGAGGTGGGGCCGCCGTGGCACGGCGTAAGAAGGCGGCAGCTACGGCGGAACACCCCTCAGAAGCTCCGGAGTGGCTGTTCCACTTCCGCTATGCGGAGTGGGTAGAGGGCTGTTCACCTGGCAACCCGGACCCCGACACGGCTGGTCGGCCCTACATGGGCTCACTGGAGCTGTACGAGAAGGGCCGACGCCGCTGGCATGCCGCGGTCGTGGATTGGCTGGCCGAACGCGACCTTTTCATGTGGGACCACCGCATGCCCTCGGGCGGCTACAGCGAGCTGAAGGAGCTTGAGCGGGACCAGCCATGGCGGGTGGTGGCGAATGACTGGCAGGCGGACGCAGACATGATGCGTGAGCGGGCCGCGCTGGTCATGGCCGCTTACGGCGGTGCCGCGAACGCGAAGGGGCAGCGGTTCGACCAGGACGACTAGCTGTGATCACGGACCCCCCGGATTCGTACACAACAAATTCCATCTCCCCGCTGGTCTCTATCGAGGCACGTCGGCGGGGGTCAGCCCGCATGGGGGTGCGTGCTTTGAGTGATGAAGAGGCGGCTGTGGCCGTGCTGCTTGAGGCGTTCGGGGGGCTGTCCGACGAGCAGCTCGGCTTTGTGCTCTATACGGGCGTGGCGACGATGGCGGCGCGTTCTGGCGTGTCGTTCGGCGACGTGCTCGACGCGCTGCGGGCGGTGCACCATGGCTGAACGGTCCATCAGCACTCGCCTTACGTTGAAGATCAGTGACTTTCTCGCGGGTAGCCGGAAGGTTCAGCAGGACTTGTCGGGGCTGGCGCGGAAGTTCAGCGAGACGGCAGGCTTCGCGGCCGGATTCCGAAAGAAGCTTGAGGACGCGACGAAGCGGATCCCGAAGATCGAGCTTGACGCGAACTCGACGCCGGCCGAGGTCAAAATCGCTGAGCTGCGTAAGCGGTTGGAGACCCTGCGGGACAAGAAAGTCGGCGTCGACATAGACGCCGGCGCGGCCCTGGCTGAGATGCATGTGATTCAGCGCGAGCTCGCATCCATCGATGACCGTGAGGTCAGTTTCGACGTGCGGGCCGGGATCAGTGGCGCGATGGCGGAACTCGCCGCCGTCGATGCGGAGATTGCCCGGCTCGACGGGCAGGACGCCCAGGTCCGTGTCAACGCGGACATTTCGGGGGCGATGCGCGGGATCGCCACGGTCAGTTCTGCTCTGGCTGCTCTTGCCGCCGGGCCGGCGCTGGTGTCGATCGGCGCTGTTGGTGCTGGTCTTGGTGCTGCTTTCGGTGCCGCGGGCGCTGGTGCTGCCGGGTTTGCCGCGGTCGCTATCCCGGCGCTGGGGCGCGTCAATAAGGCGCTGCAGCAGCAGCAGTCCGCGGCCGGTGGCGCCGGCGGGGCGGTGCAGAGTCTGGCGCAGCAGCAGGCCCAGGCCGCTCAGCAGGCGCTCTCGTTGGCTCAGGCGCAGGAGCGTGTCCGGCGGGCCAACGAGGGCGTCAGGGACGCCGCTAGGGGCGTCGTACAGGCGCAGGACGACGTCAAGCGGGCTCAGCAGGCCGTGGCTCAGGCCTCCGCCGATGGCGCCGCCCGGGTGGCCGACGCAGTCCGCAGGGTCTCCGACGCCGAAAGGCAGCACACCGACGCGGTACGCGCCGCAAGGGATGCTCAAGAGGCGCTGAACGACGCCCGTAAGCAGGCCACCCGCGACCTGGAAGACCTCGCGGACCGGCTGACGGACACGAAGCTGGACCAGCGGCAGGCCGCACTCGACCTCGCCGACGCACAGAAGCAACTCGAAGCAACGAAGGCGAACCCGAAGTCGACTGCCGCCGACATCGAGCGGGCGACCATCGCCTACGAGAGGTCGCAGCAGCGAGTTAAGGAGTTGGCGACTGCTGTCGAGCGGCTGACCGCCGACAAGGCGGAGGCCGACCGTAAGGGTGTCGAGGGCAGCGACGTCGTCAAATCCGCCCAGGAGCGCCTGGCCGACGCCAACCAGCGGGTTGCCGATTCGCAGCAGGCCATCGCGGATGCGCAGCGCGGTGTGGCAGAGGCGCAGACCCAGGCAGCGCGCGACGTCGCGGCGGCGCAGGACCGCGTGGCCGCGGCGCAGGAGCGCCTGCTCGACGCCCAGCGCCGCTACAGCGACGCCCAGCGCGACGCCATCACCGCCGAAAAGCAGCTCCGGCTGGAGCGGCTGCAGCAGAAGGCAGCCCTCGAAAAGGTCGGCGGTGCCGCCGGCGGGGCCGCGTCGAAGATGTCGGACCTGAACCAGCGGGAGAAGGATCTCGCGAAGGACGTTCAGGGCTTCAAAGATGCCTACGTCGACTGGCAACGTACCCTCGAATCGGACGTCTTCCCCGCGATCACAGGCGGCATGGACTTGATCGAGTCCCAGCTCCCCCGGATCTCCCCGCTGGTGCGGACCGCCGGGCAGTCGTTCCAGATCCTCGAGGCGGACGCCGCCAAGGCGCTCAAGGCCCCGTTCTGGAGCAAGTTCCTCTTCGATCTCGACACGGCAATGCCCACGGCCATCGTCGGCCTGGGCCACACCGCGGGGAACGTCTTCACTGGCATGGCCGGCATCCTCGACGCGTTCCTGCCGCACGCTGGCGACGTCGTCACGGCACTGGAGAAGGGCTCGCAGCGGTTCGCGGACTGGGGCATGAAGCTGAAGGACTCCCCGGAGTGGGCGGAGTTCGTGGCGTTCGTCAAGCGTGAAGCTCCCATCGTCGCCCAGCTCATCGAGGACATCGCCACCAGTGGCGGCCACATCGTGTCCGGCCTGGCGCCGCTCGGCGTCTCCGCCCTGGACGGACTCGCGCTGATCGCGAAGCTCACCAAGAACATGGATCCTGACACCCTGCAGCTTGTCGCGGTGGGGATCGGGGCGATCTACAGCGCGATCAAGGTCGGCGGGGCGGTCAACAAGGGCGTCGAGCTGATCAGCGGCCTCCGCACAAAGATCGACGACACAGGCAAGGCTGCGGCCGGCGCCCGCGGCAAGCTCGCAGGGTTCACCAGCAGCGTGTCAGGCATCGGGGTGAAGGCCGGTATCGCATCGGCTGGCCTGCTCATCCTCGGCGAGAAGTTCGCCTCCATTGAGCAGTCGGCCGACCGCTACGCCGAGAAGACAGCCGCGCTTGGCGGGGACGACCTGGCGAAGGAGATCGCCGCGGTCAACGCCGAGTTGGAGAAGCAGAAGGACAAGATCGGCTGGGCGATCTTCGGGAAACTGCACTTCAGCCAGGCGTCGGCGGATGCGGCCAACCGCGCTGAGTCCCTGGAAAAGAAGCTCGCTGACCTGAAGCACCAGCAAGAGCTGGAGGCAATCAAGGCGAAGGCCGCCGGCGACGCCACCGGAACGATGGGCGACCAGATCGCCAACGCCCGCAAGGCCGTCGACGATATGAACAAGTCGTTCGACACCTTCAGCGCCCGCACTGACGCGGCGCAGGCGTTGCAGGGCCTGAAGAAGGACTACGACGACGTCAAGAAGGCGATCAGCGACGCCAACGGGCAGCTCGACGTCTCCAAGGCGAAGACGGACGCGCAGAGGGACGCGATCATCCTGGCCCGCGAGAAGTTCGTCGGGTACATCCAGAACGTTCGGGACACTGCCGACGCCCAGGCGAAGGCGTCGGGCAAGACGTTCGACGCGACGAAGACCATCCTTGAGCAGCTGCCGCACATGGTGTCGCTGGCGGGTAAGAACCGCGAGGCGCGCGAGCAGGTGCTCCTGCTGGCCCAGGCGTACGGCATCTCCCGCGATGACGCGATCAAGGCGGCCAAGGGTGGCAAGGATCTGCAGGATGTCCTGGCCAAGCTCAAGTCCAAGTCCATCAGGGTCGAGGCGAACACGCAGCCGGCGCTGGACACGATCAACCAGCTCATCCGCACCGTGGACGGCAAGACCATCCGCATCGGTGTGGACGTCCGCAGCGAGCAGCAGGAGTTCGGGGCGCAGAAGTCCAAGGCCAACGAGGCTGGTGCGATCGAGCGGTATGCCTCGGGTGGGCTGCGATCCACACCGCCGAACGTGGCCGCGCGGCCGACGATTCTGTATGGCGAGGGCAGGGCGCCGGAGGCGTTCATCCCGTACGAGATGCAGTACCGGCAGCGGGCGACCGAACTCCTGTCGCAGGTCGCCGCCGACTTCGGTATGCAACTGGTGCCCGCACGCGGGGTGCTGGAGTCCGTGGGCGCGGCATCGTCGTTGATCTCATCCCAGATGGGGCAGGCCACCGCCACCCTGTCGGACACCCTGGGCGAGTCGGGGTCGGTGACCTCCCGCATCGCCGCGCTGAGTGATGCGACTACGGGCGTGTCGACAACGGTCGGGGAGTCGCTCACCAACATGACCGTGGTCGTAAAGGACTCCGCAGGGAAGCTCGACAAGACGGTGTCCACCACGGCCACGGCCATGAGCAAGTCGATCGCCCTGCTGAAGCAGCAGATCGCCAGCCTGGAGGCGGCGCTGGCCAAGGCCCAGTCCGCGTCGAAGACGACCAGCGGCAGCGGTTCCGGGTCCACGAAGTCGGCGTCAACGTCGAAGTCGAAGACGACTGGCACGGCCAGCGGCGACCTCAAGCAGGCGAAGAAGTCCACGCCGAAGGCCGGCTACATCGAGCCAGCAGGGCCGACGAAGTCGTCGAGCGGCGGCCTGATCGAGGGATCCGCGGGCGGGTCGATGGTCTCCGCCCACTCGGGCGGAGTGACCGTGAACTTCAACGACACGGTGATCCGCGAGACCGCCGACGTGGACGTCATGACTGAGCGCATGACCATGCGGCTGAACGCCTACGGCTGACATGGAGAGGCCCCGCCGCGCTGCCTCTGCCAGGTGCGCGGCGGGGCCTCGTCTGCGGGTGATCCCGCCGCCTAACCCCCTCAGGTCTGCGGCGGGACCACGTCGAGCCCCCGCCTACCGCCCCGAACCGGCAGGCGGGGAGTCTGTGGGGGCGCTAGCCGAGGGCGGCTTCATCGGCTCGTGTGGCCCGTACGTCTGCAGCCCGTGAGGCTGGCCTGGGCACTCGTACTCCTCACAGCCCGACGAGTGCTTCAGGTAGGCGAACCAGATACTGGGTCCGTAGATCGTGTCGTTGGGCCAAATTGCCTCGCCGCAGTGCTGGCACCTGATGATCACCTCCACACCTCGGCGGTCGCCCAGGTGTGAACGATCCGGACGACGACAGCGCGTCGCTCGAGCGCCTCGAACGTCGGGGCGGTGATCTGCCGACCGCTCGCCAGGTGCAGCGCATGCCACCCGGCGAGGTCTTGCCACGGTTGGCTGAACTCGGGCAGCTCAGATGCGGTTGAGGGGGTCACACCAGCAAGGTATTGCTCTTGACTACCCCTGTCTACCCCTGTGGGTGGGCAGAGGTGACAGAGGACCCACCATGGCGCCTGAATACCGTCACGACGTGTTCAAGTTCGAGCCTGACCGGCCCAAATGGGAGCAGATCGCCGACGTGATTCGTCAACGGATCGCATCGGGCGAGTACGGCCCCAAGTTCTTGATCTCTGAGCTGTCCCTTGTGGAGGAGTTCGGCGTCGCGCGGGACACGGTCCGCAAGACGATGACCGCCCTCAGGGACGAGGGACTCATCTACACGGTGCGCGGGCTCGGCTCGTTCGTGTCGCCGCCGGCCGACGAGGAGACCCGCGAAGGGTAGGCGACACCGCCCACCCGGGCCACTGTTACCAAGATCGGCGTAACAGTTACGGGGCACTGTTCCGCCCTATCGGGCCTGCTCCCCCTTAAGGACACGAGGCCGCACAGTTGCGGCGTAACAGTCCGCGGAACGACTGTGCGGTGGCTCGCACGGCTCGGCGCCCACATGTTGCAGCTCCCCTTTCGCGCGAGG
>NZ_MWJN01000119.1:0-27150 GCF_002027145.1 Microbispora sp. GKU 823
GACGCTCGCCCTGGCCGGAGGCGTCCTGCTCGTGGCCGGGCTGCTCCTCGGCATCCAGGTGCAGAAGCTCCTGGGCGCCCCACTTCGGGTCAGGTCCGTCCCGCGCGGCCGGTCCCGGCGCGTACGGCCAGGCCCCCGTGGGCGGTGGGCTCGGCGGCGGGTACGCACGGAGGCGGCGGGCGGGCGGCTTCGCGGGCGCGGGGCGGCGGCGCGGACTGCGGAACTGCGTGAGCCTGTGGCGGGGCGGCATGGGTCCCGGCCGCGACGCCGCGCTCCAGCCGTTCGAGCCGGGTCAGCAGCGCGGCCTCGCCCTGGTCGGCCCCGGGCAGCAGCACGCGGGCGCACATCAGTTCCAGCAGCAGGCGGGGGGAGGTCGCGCCGCGCATCTCGGTCAGCCCGGCGTTGAACACCTCGGCCGCCCGGGTCAGCTCGGCGGGGCCCATCGACGCCGCCTGCGCCTGGAGACGCTCCAGTTCGTCGGCCGGCCGGTCGAGCAGGCCACTGCCCGCGGCCTCGGGGACGTTGGACAGGATCACCAGGTCGCGGAAGCGTTCGAGCAGGTCCGTCGCGAAGCGGCGCGGGTCGTGGCCGCCCTCGATCACCCGGTGCACGGCCTGGAACACGGCCGCGCCGTCCCGCTTGGCGAACGCGTCGACCACCTCGTCCAGGAGGTCGCCGTCGGTGTAGCCGAGCAGGGACACCGCCCGCTGGTAGGTGATGCCGGACTCGTCGGCGCCCGCGAGAAGCTGGTCGAGGATCGACAGCGTGTCCCGGGCCGACCCCGCGCCCGCCCGTACGACCAGCGGTAACGCGGCCGGCTCGTACGGCACCGACTCGGAGTCGAGGATCTCCTCCATGAGCCGCCGCAGGGTCGCGGGCGGCATCAGCCGGAAGGGGTAGTGGTGGGTGCGGGACTTGATCGTCCCGATGACCTTCTCCGGCTCGGTGGTGGCGAAGACGAACTTGAGGTGCGGCGGCGGCTCCTCGACCAGCTTCAGCAGCGCGTTGAAGCCCTCACGGGTGACCATGTGGGCCTCGTCGATGATGTAGATCTTGTAGCGCGCCGATACGGGGGCGAAGAAGGCCCGTTCGCGCAGGTCACGGGCGTCGTCCACGCCGCCGTGCGACGCCGCGTCGATCTCGATGACGTCGAGGTGGCCCGGCCCGGTGGGGGCCAGCGCGACGCAGGACTCGCACTCCCCGCAGGGGTCGGCGTCGGGCCCTTCTCACAGTTGAGTGACCGGGCGAGGATGCGGGCGCTGGAGGTCTTGCCGCAGCCGCGCGGGCCGCTGAAGAGGTAGGCGTGGTGGATCCGGCCGCTGCGCAACGCCTGGCGCAGTGGGTCGGTGACGTGCTCCTGCCCCTTGACCTCGGCGAATGTCCCGGGCCTGTACTTGCGGTACAGCGCAAGACTCATGCCGCCTCCTCGGAGGGCCGACCCGGCCGGAGTACCCGCTAACTGAGAGACCCCTCGCACACCCGCCAGAGCCCGCTTATCCTTGCTGCCTTCCGGCCCTGGGGAGGTTCACAGGATGACGCCGCGCGAGGGGTCCGCTGGACAGTCTAGCCACTCGACGGGTGTGCGCGGGCCGTCGAGACAACAGTCGAAACCACGCCGGAAAGTGGGCTAAGCTGTCCGACGGAGGATTCGCCTAGTTGGCCTAGGGCGCACGCTTGGAAAGCGTGTTGGGGGCAACCCCTCAGGAGTTCGAATCTCCTATCCTCCGCGCTTGGTTGAGCAGCAAGAACGCGAAAGGCCCGGTCGATCCAACCGGGCCTTTCGCGCGTCTAGGGTCTCAGTTTTGGTCTCAGTTGACCTCTGGAGAGGCCCCCTTGGGGCCGTCCATGGACTCCCACAGCAGCCCGTCAACCTGCATCGCTACGGTGTGCCGGATGGTGTCGGTGACGTGCTGGTAGCGGCGGGCCATGCCCGTGCTCGACCAGCCCATGATGGCCATGACGGTCCGTTCGGGGACTCCCAGGATCAGGAGCACGGTCGCGGCGGTGTGCCGGGCATCGTGCAGCCGGGCGTCTCTGAGCCCTGCCGCCGCGAGTAGATCCTTCCACTGGTGATAGTCGGTGTTCGGGTTGAGCGGCCCGCCCGTCGCGGTGGCGAAGACCCATCCGCCGTCCTCCCAGAGCTGGCGGGCGTTCGCCCGGTCCGCTTCCTGTTCCTCTCGGTGCTTTCGCAGCAGGGTCACAAGCTGGCCCGGCAGGCCGATGGTGCGCCGTCCGGCCCTGGACTTGGTGTCCGCGGTTTCCTGGTTGCTCTGCCTACGCTCCGGGCAGTAGCCCGCTTTCCGGCCGCAGGTGCCGCCGCAACCATGCTGGTACTTGGGCCGTTGGCGGCCCCGCCGTACGCGGAGAACGCCCTTGTCTAGGTCCACGTCCGTCCACTTGAGGCCCAGCGCTTCGCCCTGCCGTAGGCCAAGAGCGAGCGCGACGGCCCATCGGGCGCTGTTCCTCGGCAAGGCGTCAGCGGCCTTCAGGAGCCGCCTGACCTCGTGGATCTCATACGGCTCCACCTCTTCCTCGATCAGCGTCGGCGCCTTGGCGAGGAGAGCAGGGTTTCGCACGAGGTGGCCGCGCCGTACGGCGACGTTGAGCGCGGTCCGGATCGTGCGGTGGACGTGATGCGCGGTGCCGGCGGATTTCCCCTCGCGCTGCATCTTGGCGTACAGCTTCTCCAGGTGCTCAGGGGTCAGCTTGTCGAGCCGGTGAGCGCCGATGCCGGGGATGAGGTGGGTGTTCACGTCCACGCGATAGCCCGCATGTGTGCTCTCGCGGATGGCGGGAGGTGCGGCGATGTTGTCGATCCAGTGCGTCAGCCACTTCGCCACCGTCCAGCGCTGCTGTCCCGCTTGGCGGACTGTGCCGCTGTCCCGCTCCTTTTCAAGTGCGCGGACCTTCCGGATCACCTCGGCTTCGGTCTTGGCCTTGACGTGGCGGCGGTCCGGGCGCCCATCGTCCTTGACGCCCACGGACACGCGGCCGTGCCAGTAACCGTCCTTGCCCAAGTAGATGCTTGACGCACCGTTCGGCCTACGTCCGCCCATTCAGCCCTCCCCCTGGGTGATCAGCCTGGTCACGTACTCCTGAAGGCATTCGGTGGGGACGCGCCGGAGACGGCCGACGTAGACCGCCCTGACGGCCCCGCTTCTCACGAGGTCGTACATCCGGGTACGGCCGATGCGGAGCCTTCTCGCCGCTTCCTCCACCGTCAGCAGAAGGGGCGTGTCGGCCGTCTCCTCGTGCGAGTCGAGCCGGACCCTGTCCGGCGCTGTCGTAGTCATAAACGGGCGTTCTCCTCATCAGCGATGACAGGCAGGGGGACAGCGGGGACGCCCGGCAGAGTCGGGTGTCCCTCGTGATCGCTTGTGTTGGTGCTGGTGACGCCAGGCGCGGGGACACCAGGGACATCGGGGACGCTCGTCCCCGGAAGCCGGTAGTGCCCGGCGGCGTCCACACAGAGCTGGCCGCCGCTGGCCATGCGCTGGCAGGTCTTCTTGACGTTGTCGTAGCCGAGCCCGATGGCTTCAGCGATGACCTTGGGTGTGTCGCCGGGATGAGCGCGGACGTGCCGCAGGATGGCGGCGCGGGTGTCGGACAGGGTGTGGTCTTCGGGCGGCCGTCGAGTAGATGCCAGATGCCGGCGGCGGGCTGGAAGCTCATGGCGTACTCGGCTTCCTCCACGTCCCGTCCGGTGACGTGCAGCACGCCGTCAGCGGTCCCTCGGGCGCGCTTGAGCACGAGCGTGGCGTCAGCGGCACCGGCCAGGCCGTTGGTGCCGGAGACCTCGGCGAGGAAGTCGTCAGAGCCCATCTTGCGGACGTGATGCACGAGTACGACGGCCACGCCATAGCTGTCGGCAAGTCGCTTGGCGCGGCCCATCGCGGCATAGTCGGCGTCGTAGGCCGACAGGCCCGGCGCGGTGGCCCCGCGTACCTTGGCGAACACGTCGATGACGACCATGCGCGCGCCGAGGTTGCGCTCCAGCCACCGGGCGATGGCCTCATCCCCGCCCTGCGGCAGCGTCGGGCACGAGGTGGCCAGCGTCAGGTCACGCGGTGCGGGCTTGCCGCCCAGGATCTTGCGCATGCGGGACTGAAGACGGCGCGGGGTGTCTTCCAGCGCGAGGTAGAGCACCGGCCCCCGCTCGACCGGGATGGCCTCCAGCGCCTTCCCGCCGCCTGCTACAGCGATGGCCGTTGCCAGGGACAGCCACGACTTGCCGACTTTCGGCGGCCCTGCAAGGAGATTGAGCCCTTCGGCGATGACGCCGGGCACGGCCCACCGGGTCTCGGGGAAGGTCATGGCCATGAGCTCGTCAGCGGTCCACGAGGTGCGGAACGGCGCCGACGCTCCCGCCGGTCCGCCGGGCACGTGAACGGCGTCACCCGAGACCAGGCGCAGGTGGGAAGGGCGCTCGCCGTTCATGCGGCCACCGTTCGCGGACGGCGGGCACCGGCCCGCAATCCTGAGGCGATGGTGCGGGTCGCCTCGCCGTACGGCTGGCCAACCTGCTGGGCGGCATCGGTAAGCCAGGCGGTCACGTCGGCCTCGGCCAGCTCACCACCGGCCACGAGCTGGCCCAGCGCCACCGACGCCCGGTAAAGCGCGATGTTGTGGCCGTGAGGCGGCGAGCTGGTGACCCGCTCAAGCTCGGCCAACACGGCGGCCCGCAGGTAGGAACCGCGCCGGTCGGTGGCGACCAGTGGCACCGTGACCGGCCGCTGTGGCGGCAGCGGTGCAGGGGTGAGCCGTTCGGTCAGCCAGCCGGGCAGCGGCACGGCAGGGCCAGAGTTGATGACCTCGTAGGTTCCCGTGCCGCCGGGCAGGTCCACGATGCTGCCGGGGCCGACGACGTAGCCACCGTGCGCGCGGGTGTCGATAAGCCAACCGAGCCCGCCACGCGCGCCCTGAGTGTTCCCCAGGACCGGCCCACCGGTCGGGGCGGTGAAGTACAGGTGCAGCCCGCCGCGCCCGGTGCGGACGGTGAAGGTGTCGAACGGCAACGGCTGTCCGGCTTGCTCGCACAGCACGGCCAGCAGGTCGGCGCCGTCGTTGACGCCGGGCAGGTCGAACGGCGGGGGCGGTGTATCGCCGTTCTTGGGGGTGTCGAGGTCGATGACCACGAGGCCGGAGGGGCCGGTGGCGATGCCGATGTTGTACGGCTGGTGTGCCCAGAACCGGCGGATGACCTCGGGGTCAGTGGTGTTGTGCTCTTTCCACGGCCAGCCCTTGAGCGGGACCTTGCCGTTCGGAGTGAGCGGGAAGACGTGCCAGCCGCGGGCGGCGGCGGCCAGCGCGTAGCGGGTGCGATCGGCGGACATCATGAGCCTCCGTTCAGCGGCAGGGGCGGGACGGTCCTCATCGAGCGGTGTCCCGGTACAGGCGGCGCAGGTAGTTGAAGAGGCGGCGGCCCCAGCGCAGGCGTAGGCCGGTGGCGTCGCAGTGCCGGCACCAGCGGCGGACGCGCCCGTTGGGCTTGATGGTCTTGCCGTGTCCGTCGCAGCGTCGGCACCGGGCGAAGGGGGCGGCGGCGCATGCGGCGGCGTAGCCGAGCGCCCATATGAGGGCGGCCAGGATGAGCCAGGCGAGGATCACCGGCAGGGCGGGCAGAGTGTCGGGGAGGGTCGCGGTGGTGGTCGCGTGGTGGGGTGGTCGCGGTCGCGGCCAAGAGGGTCATGGGATGGCTCCAGAGGCGGTTTTCAGGCGTGGTGAGCCGAGCCCGCTACCCGCCACCTGCGGATATTCGGGCTGGTCAGCGGTCATTTGGGCGGTCGCGGGGCGGGTCGCGCCGCCGCGACCGGTCGCGGGTGACGTCGCGACCGGCGGACCCCTCGGGCGGGGTTCGCCGGGCGGGTGCCGGGCCTATCCGGTGGTGGCTTCCCGGCGGGTGATGGCGGCGGTGACGGCGGCCTTCTTGGCGCCCTTGAGCGCCTTGCCGTCCCGCTTGATGTCCACGCTCGGCACGCCCAGGGCGCGCAGTTGAGCGGAGATCGCATCCGGGGTCACGTCGGCGTAGTGCTCGGGGATGCGCTCGGCCAGCCGGGCGGCGATCAGCGCCCAGGGAAGGCCGGTCTCCGAACCCTGGAAGACGCTGAGGGAGTCGGCCAGCACGTCGCGCACTTCGCGGATGGCGGCCTGCCCGGCGGCGTAGCCGGACAGCGTGCCGGCGCGCTCGCGGAGCTTGCGGGCGACCTGGAGGATCTTCTCGGCGTCTTCGGCGTCGGCCAGATGGAACCGCACGGTCGGGGTGTCGTCCCCGGCGCCGCGCAGCAGGCCGACGCCCTTGTAGGAGGGCAGCAGGGCGGAGGAGTCGTATCCCTCGGAGTAGGCGCCGGAACCCAGCACGAGGTCGGAGACCTGCCATGAGCCGGTGCGCAGGGCGATGCGGACCTGGTGGTTGTCGCGGAAGCTGGTGAAGGCGGTGGCGGTGTCGCCGGTCCCGACTCCGCCGGGCTTCTGCGTTGCGTCCAAGACGATGACTCCGGCGGCGGGGGCGACCTTGACCAGGTACACCAGCAGGGAGGCGATCTCCTTGTTCAGCTCCTTGTCCCCGGTGTCGAAGTACTCCTGGCACTCGTCGATCACCACGAGCCGGACCGGCATGCCGTAGCGCGGGTCACGGGCGATCTCGCGGGTCAGCTTGCCCTCGGGGCAGATGTCCACCGGCAGCTCGGAAAGCTTCTGATACCGGGCCTGCACGTCGGTCTTCAGGTCGCGAAGGGTCTGAACGAAGATCTCCAGCGGGTCGCCGTCGCGGGTCGGGGTGAACCCGAAGCTGCAGGAGTGCGCCACGAGGGCGAACTTGCGCCAGTCCGGGGAGCCCTTGCCGTCGAACACATCCAGCCGCACGTACGGGTCGAGGGCGGCGTACAGGGCCAGCAGGCGGGCGGTGAAGCTCTTGCCCTGCCGGGGCTGGGCGCCGACGAGGATGGAGGTCCACAGCATCAGCAGGGAGACCGCGCGGCCCCGCTCGTCCACGCCCAGCGGGGCGGGCTTCCAGATGTCAGTCTCCTTGCAGGCCAGCAGCGGCGTACGCCCGGCGGGGGTGGCCAGGGGGTCGGCGTCTGCCACCCACAGCCAGTGGGAGCGGTGCGACTGCGGATCACGCGACAGGGTGACCTGTGCGAGCGCCACGTCCAGCCCGGATGCGATCTTCTCGCGGGCGTTGACCGCGTCGGCGAAGGTCTTGCCGTACGGCAGGTTGATCAACACTTTGGAGCCGTTGCCCTCCCGCGCCATCGCGGTGCCGAACTCGATCTGCTGGTTCGGCTTGTCAGGGTGGCCCAGCCCGGCGGCGTAGTACGCCCGAAGCACGATGTCGCTGTTCAGCTTGCGGTAGCGGCGGGTGACCACAGCGGTGGGGATGATCGGGCGTCCGGCGGGCCGTCCGTAGCGGGCCAGGACCGGTACCAGCACCGCAGCTACGGCGGCTTGCCAGAGCGCGGGCAGGCCGATCACCACCACGAGGGCGACGGTCAAGGCGATGAGCTGGCCGAACAGGACCACACCACGCCAGCGGCGGGTGGCCTTGCCCTCCCGGTGCAGCTTGAGCCACATCGCCGGGTCATTGTCGGTGGCGGCCTGCTGAAGCAGCGTGTACTGCTCGTTGACCCACCACCAACGGACCTGACGGCCAGCCAGGCGGAACAGGCCGATCACGGCCCACACGGCGATCTGGGCGGCGTACCAGGGGGCGCGGATGGCGTGGAAGGCGGCCACGTGCGCGCACCGGCCCAGCGCGTCGCGGACGGTGGCCGACAGGTTCCCCGGCTGCAAGCCGGTGGGGATGATCGGGCGTCGTCCCTCCACCGGCACCGGGGCCGGGACGGCGGATGCCGGCAGATCCACCGGGACCGGCGCCACCTCGGCGGGCGGGGCCTCGTCCAGCTCGATCTCATAGGAGGTGTCCCGGGCAGCGGTCCGCCGGGCAACCGGCGCGGCACCCTCGGCAGTGTCGTCCGGGCTGGCCTGCCGGGCGCGGCGCCGCTCGTCCAGCGGGACGACCTGGCCGCGCGTCGTCTCCGGCTGGCTGGGCGCGTCGTCTGGGTGATTGTCGTTGGGCTCGAAGGGGTGGTGCGTCATGATGAGGTCACCTCGTGCTCGCTGATGTGGGCGGGGTGGCAGGGCGCGGCCGTTGTCTTGGCGGATGGGGCCGCGCCCTGCGTGTCGTCGGCGTCGTCGGGTAACTCGTTGGGGCCGTAGTCGGCGGTCACGAACACGCCGACCATGTGGCCGTCTTGGGCGATGCGGTGGCCGAGACGGCGGGCCTCATCACCGGCCGGTCCCAGATCCCTGAACAGGACTTCGGCCTGGTGCAGGTCGGTCAGGTCGATCAGGAGAAGCCGGTGGCTGGTCTTGCGGCGCAGCATCTCGCCATGAACAGCGCGAAGGGTGCGCAGCAGGTCGCCGGGGGTGAGGTCACCGGTTCCGGTCAGCCGTGCCAGCTTGGCCAGGTCGTCGGCGTCGGCGGCGTCGAAGTTGTCCGAGGGGAGAAGGTCAGGGGCGGTCATGAAGTCACCTCGGTCTGCTGCTCGGTGCGGTGTCTGCAGCAGGTGCGGCGGTGCTCGGACATAACCGCGTGGATCTGGGCGATGGTGCGCCGACGGGTGGCGAGCATGCGGAGGATGCCGGCCGGGACGGCCAGACACACAAGGCTGACGATGAGGGCGAAGATGAACATGGCGGGTGGCTCCTTGGCCTAGTTGGTGGTGGGGTGGTTAAGGGCGTCACGGACGGCGCGGGCGTCGTCCATGCCGCACCGCAGGATGCGCTGAAGGCGGTAGGCGCTGGGGGTAGCGGGAAGCTCTCCAGTGGCGATCAGCGCCCGCGCCCGCTCGACCAGAGCCGTCACGTCCGGGCCGGTCTCCCTTACCTGATCATGTGCGTTTCCGCCGTACGTAAGGCCGGTAAGCCCTGTCCCGCGCTCGTGGTTCAGGCCGGTGAAGGCGGCCAGGATGATCGGCAGGGCGGTCACGACGGCCACGGCGATGACCGGCCCGATCAGGTGCAGCACCAGCCGGGAGACGGTGAAGTCGGCGGCCACGCCGGGCAGGTGTGGCCAGGCGTTCATGCCGAGCGTCAGCCCCAGGAACAGCCCTTCGATCCGGACCAGCGTCTTGGAGGTAATCGGCTGGCCACGGGTGCCCATGTAGGCGCGGGCACCGACGACGACCAGCAGCGCCAACGACATGAACGGCTCGACCAGCCAGGCGAACAGCCAGCCGGGCGACCAGGGGGCGGCGCCATCGGCGGCGAACGACTGCACGCCCGCGGTTGACCAGCCGAGCGCGAGCGCGAGCGACACCAGGGCGGCACTCACGAGCACGCGGCGCATCCGGGCGGCCTGCCAGGCGCGCATGGCCGGGTCTTGGGCCAGCTCGTGCAGCCGTGCGGCCTCGTACGCGGACTTGCGGCGCTTACGAACCTTCGGGCTGTCGAGCAGGAGCGGGGCGTCGTCGTCCTGGAGACCGGCCAGCAGGTGCGCCTCGGCCACCTCGGCACGCAGAGCGCGGACGCGGCGGGTCTCCCCTGGCAGGCTCCCCACGTCCTGCCCGCGTCGGCCGGGGGCCGGGGAGACGGGGGCGGTCGGGGCCGCCTGGATCAGGTGCTGCTCGATCTCGGCCCAGCCCACGGGGCGATGTCCTCCGGGCTCGGCTCGGGGTTGGGGTTGGGGGTGGTGGGGCTCATCAGGCCACCTCTCGCAGGTCGGTAGGGGTCTGTGCGCAGTCCAGACAGGTGCCCAAGTGGCGGGGCAGGACGTAACCGGCGTCCCTGCCGCAGTCGGGGCAGGTCCGGCGGGCGGCGTTGGCCTTAGCCAGCGCCTCACGCTGGGCGGGGGTGGCGGCCCGCTTGGGCAGGGCGAACCGCATGTCGTACAGGTAGGCGGCACGGACACCGGGGGCGCCGTGCCGGCGGGACGCCCAAAGAATCTGTGCCTGCACGCCCTGCCCGCCGGGGCGCAGCCCGGCGGCAGTGAGCTGGCGGCGGGTCAGCAGGTGGGCGGGTGCCATCCGCCAGGGGTAGGTGGGGATGCCGTACCGGGAACCGGACGGGTCCCAGAACCGGGCGCGGATGCGGCTCACTGCCGGGTCTCCTTCCAGGTCAGACGGCGATGATGAGGGCGGCGATGAACAGCCAGGCGACATGCCAGGACTGGTCAAGGGCGTAGGCGCCGGTTCCCAGGTGCGGCGCGTCGTCGCGGCCGGGGCGGGGCGCGCCCATGCGGTAGAAGTCGCCCTTACCGACCGCGTCGGCCAGGCGGGCGAGAGTGATCCGGCGGTCGGCCCAGTAGTGCGACAGGGCGTCCACCATGAGCCCGACCAGCAGGGCCAGCGGGGACAGGGTCAAGCCGGTGACCAGAGCCAGCGCCAGTAGGGCGACGGTCTTGGTCGTGGTCAATGTGGCCACGTGGCGCAGGCAGGCCAGACGACCGGCGGCGGTAGGCGCGCCCTTGGCACACGCCTGATGGTGGGTCTGCACCCAGTGATCACCGAAGCTGTGCGCGGCGTACAGCGCGGCGAAGACGGCGGCGAAGTCAGCGGCAGAGGTCATCGGTCGTCTCCTTCAGCAGCCGGACTGGAAACGGAAGCAGGTACGGCACGCCCGGCAGCCGGGGCGGCAGGTTGCCCCGTGGATGGGGCAGAGCTGGAGGCGGCGGCCTGTGGAGGTGCCGCAGCGGCGGCAGCCGATGACGCTGACGGAGCGCTGGCCGCATTCGGAGCAGCGGAAGCGGCGCATCAGGCCACCTCTTCCAGCACGGGCGGCAGGTCGAGGCGCAGCATATGAGCCGCGTTGATCTCCTCGGCGGTGAAGCCACCCCAGACGCCCTCACGCGGGTGAGCCGTCAGGGCGTAGTCGAGGCAGGCCAGCCGTGCCGGGCAGGTTCGGCAGATGGCCTTGGCGGCGGCCTCTCGGGCCTGCCGCGCATCGTCGGGCTCGTCGTCGGTGTCGGGGCCGGTGAACAGATCGGCGTCAGCCGTCTTGCAGGCCGGTCCGGCGTCGAGCACGGCGGCCAGCAGCGCTACCGGCTTCTCCCCGCCCAACAAAGTGGTCAGAGCGTCGGCCGTCATCGCGCCACGCTCCGGCGGTTCTGGGACCCGTAGGTCATCGTGAAACACCTCTCTTGATGGTGACCCCACCTGGCCAGCTTGGCTAGGCAGGATGTACATGCTTCATGTTGATTGACTTGCCTAGGCATGTCAAGAGAGATGACCAACTTGCCTAGGAATGTTGTTCAGGTATCGCTACGCTGGCCGCATGGAACTCGACCCGGACGACCCGCGCCCGCCGTACCTGCAAGTGGCCCATCAGCTCAGGGCGGCCATCCTGACCAGGAAGTTCGCCCCTGGCGAGAAGCTTCCGTCAGGCCCAGAGTTGGCCAAGCGATTCGGCGTCGCGCGGATGACCATTCAGCAGGCCATCCGCGAACTACGCGACGAGGGGCTTGTGGTCTCTCGACAAGGAAGCGGCGTCTTCGTGCGTGAGCGTGTCGCGCGCCCCGTTGGTCTACGGCCGCACATCGAGCAGGCGTTCAAGAGAGCGGAAGTCACGATCGAATTCGCTGGATTCTCTGGCGAGACCTTGCACGGGGCGATTCAGGAGCCGCTCGACAGCATCCGCGCCGGCCGTCTGGTGCCGGAGAGCATCAGGGTTCGGATCCTGGTGCCGGATGCGGGCCGCCCGTGGTCTCTCCCCTGCCGAGTCGACAACCTTGAGGATGAGCCGCTCTTCCGCCAGCGTGCCGAGCGGATCACGTCCCGCCACGCTCAGGCGATCGTGGATTCCGTCCATGAACTTCGTGACCTCGGCCTGGTGGCCAATGCGTCCGCCGAAGTGCGGGTAAGCGGGGAACCCCCTCGTTTCAAGCTGTACGTCCTGAACGGCGAGGAAGCGTTCTTCGGCTTCTACCCGGTGACGGAGCACACTGTCGCTCTTGGCGGCGGGCCGTTGCCGATGTTCGACCTAATGGGCAAGGACGCGGAGCTATTTCACTTCGCCATCAGCGATGGCCAAGACTCTACGTCCGGCCAGTTCGTCCAGCAGTCCCGCGCGTGGTTCGACAGCGTGTGGAGCACGGTAGGAAGGCAGGTCTCGTGACATCGGCATCAGCCGTTCATAGTGCCCTGAAGGACGTGCACTGGGTCCTGCTCGATTTCGACGGGCCCGTGTGCGACGTCTATGCGGGCATGCCGGCGCCCGGTGTGGCAGCACAGCTTCGGCAGATGCTTGCCGCGGCAGGGGCAGACCTACCACAACACGTGCTCACTGAGGATGACCCCCTTGAGGTGTTCCGATACAGCGCGACTCTCGGCGAGTACCTGAATCGAGCGGCCCAAGAGGCTCTTACGAAGTTGGAAGTGAAGGCAATAGCCACAGCTCAGATCACGCCAGGCGTTGAAGGCCTTATCCGCCAGGCGGCGGCCGTCGGGAAGCCGGTGGCGATTGTCAGCAACAACTCCCTTGCCGCCATCAGGGCCTTCCTCTCGGCCCACGGGCTCCTGTCGGTGGTCAGCTACATCTCGGCACGGTCAGACGCGGACCCAACCCTCATGAAACCGAACCCGCACCTTATACGGCGGGCGCTGGTCGAGCTGTCGGCAACTCCAGAGCGGACCGTCCTGGTTGGGGACTCTCTTACCGACATCGAGGCGGCCAAGGCTGCAGGAGTCATCTCAGTGGGCTATGCGAATAAACCAGGCAAAACCGGTCACTTCCTAGCGGCGGGGGCCGATGCCGTAGTCACACGGATGGCTGACCTAGCCCCGGTCCTATGACTGTCCCCGGTGTCCCTGGTGTCCCTGTGGGCCACCGACCTGGGCAGACCCTCTCAGGCGGGGGGACAACCCCGGAGACAGTCGAACTGTCCGTACCGTACATCCCTTCTACGACCGATGGCTCAGCCATGAGCCTCTACTGTCCACCAGCAGTTGGCTCTACAGTTAGTACATGGCTTCCGAGATCTCAAGGTCAAGCGCCCCGAATGACGGCCTCTCCGAACAAGAACTAATCTTGGCTCAGACCGCCTTTTACCTTGAAGAAAAAGGAGACATAGAAGCAGCCACCCTCCTACTAGATGCAGAAAGTATCCATTTTTCAGAGAACGACGACTCATGGGGGGGCAAATATCATTGGGCTTATCTGAACGTGCCTGGATGGACAGCAGTCCGATTCGACGACGCATTACTAGAGCGCATACAGGAAGCATTGAAGCAGATCGGCAAACGGTACGGGTTATCTGTCACGAACCTAGAACTTGGCGCAGCACTGCCATCGGTAGATCAAGAGTGGCGGAGGACTCTCTACACAAGATTGTCCGGCGACTCGGTCACCAACCATGCAAAGCGGGTCAAACCTGATCCTCGCCTCAGCCGCGACGGATTCTATTTCATGTCCTTAGAGGAGATTAGGGTATATGACGCCTTAAAGAGGGCTCAAGCCGCGCTCTACGCTTCCAACCCCGCCAATACGATCTCCATCTTCCCGCTACCCCTCGGGCGCGTAGGAACAGGAAACGTCTGGACACCTGACTTCCTCGTGGTCAGAGAAGGCAGAGCGGTCCTGATAGAAGTCGACGGTCCTCAACATCGCGCACGCGTAGCCGCAGACAGGACAAGGGACCGGCAATGGGAGAACAGCGGATTTGTTAAAGTCGAACGAATTCCAGTAGAGGAGACAAGCCGGGACGAGGAGTTGGACCACATAGTCCGTACATACCTTGAGCGTCTGATCAGGCGATGACCTGAGACACCTCCCTCTGTCCGTAGGACCTCTACGTTTATGACAGATGAAGGGCTTATGCTTCAGAGCCATGGTCACCTCCCCTGAGCTCCCAGATGCCTGCCCACACTGCGGGCTCATCGTTCACTTCTCCCAGCTCGGCGTCTGCCACAACGACACTACGCACGATTTCGGGGGCGGGATGCCGGCACGCACGTGGGTCGAGGTGTACGCGTGCGACGGATGCGAGGGCCCGGTAGCGCTTGCGCTGCATCGCAATTCAAGCGGTGAAATCGTCAACGCCATGCGTTGGCCACCTGCATCGACAGTTCCCGCCGCTCCAGCCGACGTACCGGAGCCTATTGCGGCCCTGTATATCGAGGCTCATGCCTGTCTGTCGGTAGGAGCTACGACTGCGGCGATCGTCATGGCCAGGGCAACAGTCGAGGCTGTGGCCAAAGAGAGGAACGTACGCAACGGCAACCTGGCGGGAATGATCCAGTCTCTGCTGGACAATGACCATATCACGGAGTTATTGAAGGAAGCCGCGGACGTTGTCCGCCTCTCCGGCAATCTGGCCGTTCATGAGGTCATGAACGAGAGGTTCACCTCGCAGGAGACGTCAGACGTGCTAGATCTCGTCGGCAAGATTCTCAAGCACGTCTACCAAGATGCCGCCGCAGTCGCACGCATGCGGCAGTGGATAGACGAGCGCCGCCACCGACCCGCCTCTAGCATCTAACAACTTCTAGCGTGGTACCTGCAGCGGAAGGACCTTCGAGACAAAGGCGATGCACTACAGACAGGGACAACTGCTCCACTGATGCGTCCAAAGCATCCCGGCAGAAGTCTTCTGCACTAGAAGAGGCTGCTCCTCTTCTGCGACTTAGCCCGCCCTTCGCCTCCCTCAGCCCGTTTGCCCAACTTGCCGTGAGCTGGGGCTAAGAAGGTCTCTGCAGGTAGCAGCAACTCTGCACAAGGACGGCTGCAACATTTCGGGGGGCCACCCAGAGTGTTGCAGCCCCCACGAGCTCGTCCTACAACTGTGCACGAAGGGTCTGATCTCAGTATCGGCAGGTCAGGCGCTGCGCTCGGTCAGCTTCCTCGTCGCAGTGCGGCTGGCTCGACCCCTACAGCTCTGCTCGACGTATACCTTCCTACCTAGCGCGCACGCGCGCGAGTACCACTACACCCCGCCACGGTGCAAGCTCTTCCGTGAAGCTCCAAGGTAAGCCGGATGTCCTCATGCATCTTCCGAGCAACAGGGTCACTGCGTTACAACATGAGCTTGCCTGATCACAGCGCGGCTACCTCGGCTCATGCTCTTCTGCTAGCGATACCTATCTATCTACCGCGCACGCGCGTGCGCGTGATACCACCACACCCCGGCACGACGCAAGCCCTTCCGCTAGCATCAACGAGCGATCAATCTGCGAGTATAAAAGATGCATACTCGACTGCAAGTCCGCAGTTATTCGTGACCCCAATCCAGACAGAATGCCGATGCCATAAAAACATAGATACGGATTCGAGCATCCGAGACCTTTAATCGCATTTGCGTGAGACTAGGCAAAGTGGCTTTCTCTTTTATATGATGAGGATATAGCCACCTCTGCATTAGGGCTCTAAAATGCAGCGCGAGCAAAGGATCACAAATAGAACCACATGGATTGCAAGACATGTGAGCGCAAATATTTGACTGACTGAGCCACAGGCAAGGTGGGTCAGCATGATTTCCCGATGGGCTCTCCAGAATCGCACTCGGTCCACACAGGGGCCTTCCCTTGACGCTGCAGTTGTGCTAGGTCGCGCGCGCGCGTGATCTACCCCCGGAAGGCTCTGAGGTCAACCGTGACGCCCCGAAACGACCGGGGGTGAGAACGAGTTCCCTTCAGGGCCCGAAAGGGCCTCAGGGGCGATCTCAGGGCCGCAGAAGGGGTACACTTTGCCGAGGGCGTGGCGCTCCATCGCGAAACGCGTCATAATGTCCATCGCCGTTTCCGTAGAAACGGAAACGACCCCTCCGGGGCCATCCGAAGGGGTCGTAATTTCCAAAACGTGAACCGTCTAGGAGGTCACACGTGCACGACACCGTACCCGAAAACAGCCCAGAGGGCCAGGTCAGCAGGTGGGAGGGGACCCAGCAGGGGAGCGGACGCGGGCCGGTTGACCTGCCCGCGAACGGCCTCCTGGCCCACCCCGCCGTGATCGTCATCGGGACGACGCTGGTCCTGGGAGTGTTCTGCGGTGTTGTTCTTCCCGCCGTCTGGTCGCGCCAGGCCTCCCGGCGCAGGGCCGCGTACACCGTCATGGACCGCATCCTCAAGTTCATGCGTCCGCGATCCTGAGATCATGAGGGCGGCCCCTCGGTATCGCCGTGGGGCCGCCCCCTTCCGCCCATGCATGCACGAGAGCAGTGATCGGTCCGGTCTCGCGCGGTCTCAGTTTGGGTCTCAGTTCACGTTCGTCCGCTGGGGTTCAGAGGAGTCCACGAAGCCCTCTCAGGCCATCTCGGGGCGTATGGAGGACTCTCACGGACAGAAGCCCGCAGACTTGGAAAGCGTGTTGGGGGCAACCCCTCAGGAGTTCGAATCTCCTATCCTCCGCGCATGGTTGAGCAGCAAGAACGCGAAAGGCCCGGTCCATCCAGCCGGGCCTTTCGCGCGTCCGGGCCTCACTCGTTGTCCTCGTAGAGCTCCCGGGTGAGGCGCAGCAGGGCCTGCCGTACGGGCTCCGGTGAAAGGACGCGCAGAGGTGTCGCCAGGCCGATGAGATACCTGGCGAGCCCGTCCGCGTCGGGACCGCCGACCTCGACGATCGTGGCGTCGGGACCGTCGGGGCGATGGGCGCCGACCGTCGACGGGATCAGTCGCAGTGCCCGGCCCATGGGCACCGGGAGACGGATCGTCGCGTACAGCGTGTAGGGGCCGGTCGCGACGGAGCGGGAGACGAGCAGCGCCGGGTCGGGCGGGTCGACGAGTTCCACCGGGAGTCCGGCCGGCTGCAGCCGGTCGACCCTGTCGGCCCGGAAGGTCCGCCATTGTCCCCGCGCCACGTCCCGGGCGACGAAGTACCACCGGCGTCCGGTGTGGACGAGGCGGTACGGATCGACGTCCCGGACCGTGGTTCTTCCCTGCCAGTCGCGGTAGGACATGCGGGCGCGCTCACCGCGGCGGCAGGCGGCGGCCAGTTCCAGGAGCATCCCGGACGTGATCTGCGGCTCCTCGGGCCTGGGGGTGTGCACGAAGGCGGCGTCCATCTCACCCAGCCGGTCCCCGACGGCGTAGCCGAGTTCCCGGAGCTTGGCGATGTCCCGCCGCACGGTGCGCTCGGTGACCGCGGTCCGCTGGGCGAGCTCGGCGCAGGTCCACGAGGGCCGGGCGACCAGTAGGGAAACCAGTCGCAGCAGGCGGGCGGAGGCACTGAGCACTTTTTGAAGTGCTCCATACGACCAGGACCGGATCTGTCCTGGTCGCGTCGTAGCGTCTCCTTCATGGACAGCACCTCCACCCCCGCGTTCCGCTACTCCGCCGTCACCTTCGACTGCCCGGACCCCGCCGAACTGGCCCGCTTCTACGGCGAGGCCCTCGGCCTGCCCGTGGTCTTCTCCACCGACGACTTCGTCCTGCTGGGCCAGGAGGGCGCGGCCGGGCTGGGGTTCAACCGGCTGGCCGACTACCGCCGTCCCACCTGGCCGGATCCCGCACAGGAGAAGCAGGCCCACATCGAACTGGGCGTCGACGACCTGGACGCCGCACAGGCCCGGCTGCTCGCGCTGGGAGCCGTCAAGCCCGAATTCCAGCCGGACCCGGACCGGTGGCGGGTCCTGCTGGACCCCGCGGGCCACCCGTTCTGCATCTCCACCCTCGTCTGATCGCTCACCGTCGCCGAAGGACACGCCGCATGACATCCGCCATCCCCGACCCGTCGGTGCTGCACCCGATGCCTGAGCACGAACGGGTGGTGTTCCTCAAGCCCCTGGTGACCGACCCGCGCATCGAGGTCGGAGAGTTCACCTATTACGACGACCCGGAGACCGCCCGCGAGTTCGAGCAGCGCAACGTGCTGTACGCGTACGGCCCGGAGCGCCTGGTGATCGGCAAGTACTGCGCGATCGCCACCGGCACCCGTTTCCTGATGGCCGGCGCCGAGCACCCCACCTTGGGCGTCTCCACTTTTCCCTTCACGATGTTCGGAGGCGTGTGGGCCGAGCGCACTCTCGACATCGTCACGGCCATGCCCACCCGGGGCGACACCGTGGTCGGCAACGACGTGTGGTTCGGCCGGGGCGTCACCGTCATGCCGGGTGTGACGATCGGCGACGGGGCGATCATCGCCACGGGCGCCGTGGTCACCGCCGACGTGCCGCCCTACACGATCGTCGGCGGCAACCCGGCGCGCACCATCCGCCGCCGCTACGAGGACGCCGACGTCGAAAGGCTGTTGCGCGCGGCCTGGTGGGACTGGCCTATCGAACTGGTCACCGAGCACGTACGCACGATCATGACCGGTTCCCCGGCCGACATCGAGGCCATCGCCATCGAGGCCGGACGCGTGTGACGCCGCCCGGAACGCCATGTGTCACCACGGCACCACCCCGGAGTCGTCGAAGAACCCGCCGGTCGGTCCGTCGTCGGGCAGGGTCGCGAGCCGGATCGCGATCGCCGCGCCCTGTTCGGGCGTACGGACGCCGCGGAAGCCGTTGAGGTCGGTCGCGCAGAAACCGGGGCAGCCGGCGTTGATCAGGATGTTCGTGTCGCGCAACTCCTTGGCGTACTGCACGGTGACGGCGTTGAGGAACGTCTTCGACGGCGCGTACGCGGCGGAGATCGGGCCGGTCTCGGCGCCGGGAGTGGTCTGCCGGGTGAGAGAGCCGACCGTGCTGGACATGTTCACGATGCGCGGCGACGCCGAGCGGCGCAGCAACGGCAGCATCGCGTTGGTGACGCGGATGACGCCGATCACGTTGGTCTCCACGGCCGCCCGCATCGTGGCGGGGTCGACCGTGGTGGGGGTCTGCGGCATGCCTCCGGTCACCCCGGCGTTGTTGACGAGCACGTCGAGGCGTCCCGCGCGCTCCTCGATCAGCCCGGCGGCGGCGGTCACGCTCGCGTCGTCGGTCACGTCGAGCGGCACGCCGAACGCGTCGACGCCGGCCGCGCGCAGCTTCTCCACCGCGGCCTCCCGGCGCTCGTCGTCCCGGGCGCCGACGCCGACGCTCCAGCCGAGGGCGCCCAGGCCGGCCGCGATCTCATATCCGATCCCCTTGTTCGCGCCGGTGACCAGCGCGATCGTCCGTTCGTTCATGTGTCTCATCCTGTCCGCGCCCACCGCGGAACCTCCAACACCGTTTGGGTGGGCGGCGATACCTCCCGGGTATCGATCCGGTGCTCCTGGCGATACCGTGACGGCATGGAGACGCGTGAGCTGCGGTACTTCGTCGCCGTCGCCGAGGAGTTGCACTTCGGGCGGGCCGCGCAGCGGCTCGGGATCGCGCAGCCGCCGCTGTCGCGGGCGATCGGGCAGCTCGAACGGCGGCTCGGGGTGACGCTGCTGGAACGCACGAGCCGCACCGTCACGCTGACCGAGGCCGGGTCGGTGCTGCTGCGCGAGGGCCGGGCGGCCCTCGACGCGGTCGAGGCCGCCGAGCGCCGCACCCGCCGCGCCGCCCTCGCCGCGACCGGCCGGCCCGGCCTGGTCCTCGTCACGAAGGCTGGGGCCTCCGCCGATCTGCTGCCGAAGCTGCTCGACGCGTACGCCGCCGAACCCGGCTCGGTCGCCGTCGACGTGCTCCTGTGCGGGCCAGGCGAGCAGGAACGGCTGCTGCGCGACGGGCGGGCCGACGTGGGTCTGCTGCACCGCCCGTTCGACTCGACGGCCGGGTTCGACTTCGAGGAGCTGTGCACGGAGGGGCAGGTCGTGGTCCTGCCGGCCGGGCACCCCCTCACCGGCCGGGCCCACCTGCGGATGGCCGACGTCACCGCGCTGTCCGACCTGCCCAGGCCGCGCTGGCCCCGCTCCGACGGCACCTACCCCGACGGCCCAGGCCCGGAGGTCCGGGACCACGCGCAGCTTCTGCAGTTGATCGCGCTCGGCCGGGCCTCGGCGGTCCTGCCGGAGTCGTCCCGGGCTCATCTGCGCCACGACCTCGCCGCCGTGCCGGTGCTGGACGCTCCGGCGGTGACGACGGTGATCGCCTGGCCGCCGCACAGCCGGTCGATGGCCGTCGCCGGGCTGGTCCGGGCCGCGACCCGCCTCTAGCCTGGACAGCCGGCGGACGGAGAGGGGAGGGTGGGCCGAATGGAACAGATCGACTTCCCGGAGATCCCGAGTGCGGGGGACCTCGAAGTCCGGTGGATTCACGGCTCGGAGTCGGCCAAGCACAACACCGACCCCGACATCCAGGTGCACCGATACGACGAGCACACGTACGTCCTGCGCCAGAACAAGTCGATCAACTACGAGGCGCCCTTCATGTTCCTGATGTTCGGGAACGCCCGGGCCCTCCTGCTCGACACCGGCGCGACGGCGTCACCCGCCTACTTCCCGCTGCGCCGGACGGTGGACGAGATCGTGGCCCGCTGGCTGGCCGATCACCCCCGCGAGGGCTACGGGCTCCTCGTCGCGCACACGCACGGCCACGGTGACCACATCGCGGGCGACGGCCAGTTCCGCGACCGCCCGGACACGGTGATCGTCGATCCCGCGCCGGAGCGCGTACGCGAGTTCTTCGGGCTCGGGGACGATCTCGACGTGCCCGGGACCGTCGACCTGGGCGGCCGCGTCCTGGACGTCCTGGCGAGCCCCGGGCACCACAGGTCGGCGGTGACCTTCTACGATCGGCCCACCGGCCTACTCCTGACCGGTGACACCGTTTACCCCGGGCGGCTGTACGTCGCGGACTGGCCGGCGTTCGAGCAGACCATCGACCGCTTGGTGAAGTTCGCCGAGGCCCGGCCCGTCACCCACGTTCTCGGCTGCCACATCGAGATGACGAACGCGCCGGGTGAGGACTACCCGATCCGCACCACTTACCAGCCGGACGAGCCGCCGCTCCAGATGACGGTGGAGCACCTGCGGCAGATCCGCGACGCGGTGGCGGAGATCGGGGGCCGGCCCGGCGTCCACGTCTATCCCGAGTTCATCGTCTACAACTAGCGATCAGATCAGATCCAGCCGCGCAGCAGCATGCGGCTCAGCCAGACGTCGTACGGCACGGGCACGGCGGTGAGCACGGGCCACAGCCACCAGAAGTCGACCAGGGCGAGCAGCGTGAACGCGCCCACCACCGCCGCCCCCGTGGAGCGTCGCGCGGCCGGCGCGCCCTGCGGCCCGAGGACGAGCCCGCACGCCAGGACGATCGCGAGGACCATGAACGGCACCGCCGGGAGCGCGTAGAACAGGTACATCGTGCGGTCGTCGGCCAGCGCGAAGTAGAACCACGGCAGCCATCCCGCCGCGTAGGCGAGCAGGACGGCGCCCGCCCGCCAGTCGCGGGTCCTCGGATACCAGACCACCATCGCGATCAGCGCGAGCAGCCCGCCGTACCAGATGACCGGGGTGCCGGTCCCGAGGATCTCCTGCGAGCAGGAGGGCGCGCCGCAGGTGCCGCGGGACGACCGGTAGAAGAAGGCGACCGGCCGCAGCAGCAGCGGCCAGCCCCACGGCTCCGACTGGTAGTCGTGGTGCGCGCTCAGCCCCTGGTGGAAGCCGAACACCTGGCTCTGGTAGTCCACCAGCGAGCGAAGCGAGTCGAAGACGAAGTAGGCCCAGCCGTTCGAGGTCGCGCGGTCCCAGTTGCGGCCCCACCCGCCGGCCGAGGCGAACCAGCCGGCGAACGACGCGACGTACACGACGGGCGGCACGGCGCCGAGCCAGGCGAGGCCCGTCGGCCAGTCGAGGCGCACCGCCTGCCGGTACGGCCGGCGCAGGCCGACGGCGCGCCTGGCCCCGCAGTCCCAGACGAGCGTCATGATCCCGAACGCCACGACGAACAGCAGGCCGGTCCACTTGGTGGCCGTCGCCGCGCCCAGGCACAGCCCCGCCGCCAGCCGCCAGGGCCGCGGGCCGAGCCGGGGAGCGGGCCCGTTCAACGCGGAGGTCCGGTACCACTCCGTAAGGCGGGTGCGGGCCGCGTCCCGGTCGGCGACCAGGCAGGCGAAGCCCGCGAGCACCCAGAACATGAGGAAGACGTCGAGCAGCGCGGAGCGCGACAGCACGAGATGCAGGCCGTCCAGCGCCAGCAGCAGACCGGCGAGGCAGCCGAGGAGGGTCGAGCGGGTCATCCGGCGGGCGGTCCGCGCCAGGACCAGCACGCTGAGCGTGCCCGCGAGCGCGGCGGCGCACCGCCACCCGAAGGGCGTGAGGCCGAAAAGCCACTCTCCCGCGCCGATCAGCCATTTGCCGAGCGGCGGGTGGGCGACGTAGGCGGCGCACTCCTCGAACGTCGCGCACGTCTTGAACACGTCCGTGCCGCCCCGCAGGATCGTCTGTTCCGCGCCGTCGGCGAACTGCCGCTCGACGCCGTACGTGATCAGCGAGTACGCGTCCTTGGCGTAGTAGAGCTCGTCGAAGACGAACGCGTGCGGCGCATCGAGACGGTCGAACCGGAGGAGCCCCCCGAAAGCGGCCACGGCCAACGGGCCGAGCCAGCCGACCCGCCCGCCCGGCATCGGCGGCACCAGCCGGGGTAAGGCGCTCCGAGGCACGCGGTGATCCTAACCCGGCAAAACGCGAAGATCAGGGCAAGACAGATCCGGCATGACGGACCTCCAGGCATGATCACCGCCGTCCTGGGCAGTAGGCGGCCAGCAAGCGAAGCGGGAAACACCGAGCGAGCCGGAGGGGCGCGCCGCCGATCTGGACTGAGGAACGCGCGGGAGCGAAGCGACCAAGCGTGACGAGGGAAGACGGCGGAAGTGAGCGCCCCGACGAGCGAAGCGGGAAACACTGCCATCGGGAGCGTCGCAGATGGATTTCGATGACCGAGCGCAACTCGACGCCTCGCAGGTCGAGGACGTCGGCGGTGGAGGCGGGTTCCGCGGCGGAGGTCTGGCCATCGGCGGCGGAGCCGCCGGAATCATCGCCCTCATCGTGGCCCTGATCTTCGGCGTCAACCCCGGGAACATCACGGGCGGCGGCGACGAACCCGCCGGCCTGCAGCCGACCAGCGACCTGAGCGCGCAGTGCAAGACCGGCGCCGACGCCGACCAGTCGGAGAAGTGCCGGGTCGTGGGCGTCGTCAACAGCATCCAGAAGTACTGGAGCGAGCAGATCCAGGGGTACACCGGCGCGAAGACCACCCTGTTCTCCGGCGGGGTGCAGACCGGCTGCGGCGCCGCGGACTCCTCCGTCGGCCCCTTCTACTGCCCGAACGACAAGCACGTCTACCTGGACCTGTCGTTCTTCGACGAGTTGCAGTCGCGGTTCGGGGCCAAGGGCGGCCCGTTCGCCCAGGCGTACGTGATCGCCCACGAGTACGGCCACCACGCGCAGGACCTGCTCGGCACGATGAACCGCGTCGGCCAGGACCAGGGCGCGGAGAGCGGCTCGGTGCGGCTCGAACTCCAGGCCGACTGCTACGCCGGTGTGTGGGCCAAGAACGCGGTGGACACCGGCTTCTACGCCAAGCCGTTCACCGACGCCGACATCCAGGAGGCGCTCGACGCCGCCGCGGCGGTCGGCGACGACCACATCCAGGAGCAGGCCCAGGGCAGGGTCAACCCGGACGCGTTCACCCACGGCACCTCCGCCCAGCGGCAGAAGTGGTTCACCAACGGCTACTCGTCGGGCGACCCGGCACGCTGCGACACCTTCTCCGGGAGCGTCTGAGACCCGCGGCAGAGCCTCGGGCGCGAACCTTTGCGTCGTCTCCTAAACTACATACCGTGATCTTTAAGTTGGTCGGTGACGGACGGCCCTATCCCGAGCACGGACTGTCGTCCCGCGAGTGGGCGCAGATCCCGCCCAGGCAGGTCCGGCTCGACACACTGATCACCACGAAGGCGGTGCTCGACCTGCACTCGTTGCTCGCCAAGGACTCGACCTTCTACGGCGACCTGTTCCCGCACGTGGTGCAGTGGAAGGGCGAGCTGTACCTGGAGGACGGCCTGCACCGCGCCCTGCGCGCCGCCCTCCACCAGCGCTCGGTGCTGCACGCCCGCGTGCTGGAACTCCAGGACTAGCCGCTCCCCGGGTGAGATCGCCTGTCTGACTGCTTCGGTAGCCTTACGGTCATTTGACTTGACCAGCCACCGACAGAAGGGAGCCGGGCAGTGCTCGACGACGCCGGACTCCACGCCCTCCGCGAGGCGGCTCGGCTGTCTCCCGACAACCTTCCCCTGCGGCGCCACCTCGCCGAGCAGCTTCTGTCCAAGGGCTACCTCGCCGAGGCCGAGGCCGAGTTCCGCGCCGCCCTCGTGCTGTCGCCCCAGGACCCGGACGTAATCGCCGGTCTCGCCGAGGCCTTCGTGCGGCAGAGTGCGTACGGCGCCGCGCTGTCGGCGCTGGAACCGCTCCTGGCGGCTCCCGGCCACGCGCCGCGCGCCGGGTTGCTCGCCGCCAGGGCACTGCTGGGCGAGGGCGACGTGGCCGGGGCGGCGCGCCGCTACCACGACGCGGTCGCCCGCGATCCCTCGCTGGCCGACCCCGACCTGGCCGCCCGGCTGGCGCCGCAACCCGCCACGCCTCACCCGCCACAGGCCGCCCCTTCAGGCACGCCGCACTCCCCCGGGGCAGACCCCGCCGACGGCGCCGAGGCCGAGCGCTCCGGCGTCACGTTCGCCGACGTGGCCGGCATGGAGGCAGTCAAGGAGGCGCTGCGGATGAAGCTCCTGCTCCCCGTCCAGCAGCCCGAGCTGTTCGCCGCGTTCGGCAAGCGGGCGGGCGGCGGAGTGCTGCTGTACGGCCCTCCGGGCGCGGGCAAGACCCACCTGGCCAGGGCCGCGGCGGGCGAGCTCGGCGCGGCGTTCATCAGCGTCGGGCTGGCCGACATCCTGGACATGTACATCGGGTCGAGCGAGCGCAACCTGCGGGCCACGTTCGAGATGGCCCGCCGCAACCGGCCGTGCGTGCTCTTCTTCGACGAGGTCGACGCGCTGGCCGCGCGCCGCTCCGACATGCGGCAGGCGCACACCCGGCAGCTGGTCAACCAGTTCCTCGCCGAGCTCGACGGCGTGGACGAGAACGCCAACGAGGGCGTCCTGGTGCTGGCGGCCACCAACGCGCCCTGGTACATCGACGTGGCGTTCCGGCGTCCCGGACGGTTCGACCAGATGGTGTTCGTGCCCCCGCCCGACGCCGCGGCCCGCGCCGCCATCCTGCGCATTCTGTGCCGCGACAAACCGCTGGCCGAGATGGACTTCGACGCGGTGGCGAAGGTCACGGACGGGTTCGTGGGAGCGGATCTCAAGGGCGTGGTCGACCGCGCGGTGGAGACCAAGCTCCACCAGTCGATCAGCGCGGGCCGTCCCCTTCCGCTGACGACGGACGACCTGCTCGCGGTGGCCCAGGCGACGAGGCCGACGGCCGTGAAGGAGTGGCTGGGGACGGCGCGCAACTATGTCCTGCACGCCAACGACTCCGGCGCCTGGGACGAGCTGATGCCGTGGATCGACGGCAAGAAGGGCGGCAAGGGCAGATGGTGACCGCCGCGGCGCCGATCGAGCGCGCGCGGACGCTGCTGGCGCTGCGCCGTCCGGCGGAGGCCGAGCGGGAGCTGCGGGGCCTGCTCGCGCAGGATCCCCAGAACGTCGACGGGCACGCCTTCCTCGCGGTCGCGCTGACGGAGCAGCGGAGGACGGCCGAGGCGATCGACGAGGCCGTGGAAGCGGTACGGCTCGCGCCGGACCGCTCGTATCCGCACTATGTGGCCGGGCAGGCGTACCACCGGGCGGGCCGGCCCCGGGAAGCCGCCGACGCCGCACGGGCGTGCCTTGCGCTCACCCCGAGTACGCACCGGCCTGGGAGCTGCTGGCCCGGGTGCACGTCCGCGTCGAGCAGTGGCCGCAGGCGGCCGACGCGGCGCGCCACGGGCTCGCCCTCGAACCCGAGGACGTCGACCTGGCGAGCCTGCTCGCGGTGGCCCTCACCATGCTCGGCGACGCCGCCGGGGCGAAGGAGGCCGCCGCGCGGGCCGTGGGGCTGGACCCCGAGAGCGCGATGGCCCATCTGGCGTACGGACGCGCGCAGCTCGCCTTCGGCTCGCCCGGCGAGGCCGCCCACGCGTTCCGCGAGGTGCTCCGCCTGGCTCCGGGGTTCGACCAGGCCAGGGACCTCCTGGTGGCGGCGCTCAAGCGGCGCAACCCCGTCTATCGCCTGCTCGCGCGCCTGCGCGGCACGTTCTTCGGCGGGTGGCGGATGCTGTTCCTGCTGCCGGTCGCGCCTCCGGTCATCGCCCTGTTCGTGCTCATCGCGCTCCTGCACTGGGCGGCCTGGGTCGCCGAGGCGGTCACCACCCTGCGCCTGGCCCGCGCCGGGGCCACCCGGCTGCTCTTCGAGGGCACGCAGCGCGGGTGGCCCTCGTGTGCTGCTGCCTGCTGGCCGCCGGCGCGGCGCTGCTCGTCACGGGCGTGGTGGCCGGTCAGGAGGTGATCGGAGTGGCCGGCGCGGCGGTCATGGCGCTGATCACCCCCGTGCAGGAGGCGGCGCACACGAGCGCGCCCCGAGGCCGCGCCGTCCTGTACGGCTGGGCGGTCCTCCTGGGGCTGGCCGCCGCCCTGGCGGTGCTCCTGTCCTCCCCCTCCGCCGCACTGCTCGCCGCGTATGCCGGGCTGGCCGGGATCTGGGTGGCGGCGGGCGTGCGGCGGCTGACCGGAACCCGGGCGACGAACGCGCTCTGACCGGCCGTGCCGGACGGGCGCCGCTGGACGCGAAAGAGCCGCCGACCCCTGTGATCAGGACCGGCGGCTCTTCAGTCGAGCGGTGGAGGTGGGATTTGAACCCACGGTAGGTTGCCCTACACACGCTTTCGAGGCGTGCGCCCTCGGCCACTAGGCGACTCCACCGCGCAGCAGCTTACCGGACGAACACCACTGCGCGCGCATCCGTTTCCGTCCGCCCGCCGGCTCAGGCGCGGCGGCCCGAGAAGAACTCGGTCAGCACGGCCGCGCACTCGTCGGCCAGCACGCCCATGACCACCTCGGGCCGGTGGTTGAGCCTGCGGTCCCGCAGGACGTCCCACAGCGATCCGGCGGCCCCGCCCTTCTCGTCCACCGCGCCGTACACGACGCGGTCCACCCGGGCGAGGACCGCCGCGCCGGCGCACATCGTGCAGGGTTCCAGTGTGACGACGAGCGTGCAGCCCGTCAGCCGCCAGTCGCCGATCCGCGCCGCCGCCGCGCGCAGGGCGAGCACCTCGGCGTGGGCCGTGGGGTCGCCTCGTCCGCGAGGAGGAGAAGGTCGTCCGTGCGGCGGCTGTCCGGC